>CAYFMB010000233.1:0-3334 GCA_964344095.1 uncultured Klebsiella sp. | reverse complement strand
TTGCTTCAGGATGGGCACCATCACTGGTCAACACGGCGTGAATCACTGTCTGCTGGAGGTGGAGGTGCTCGAGGCACCCCAGGTGCGCTACACCCAGGACAACCAGACACCCATCGCTGAGATGACGGTCAGTCTGGATGGTCTGAGGCCTGACGATCCGCCGGGCCAGCTCAAGGTTGTGGGCTGGGGCAACCTGGCCCAGGACCTACCCAATCGGGTGCAGGTGGGTCAGCGCCTTGTGATCGAAGGGCGGTTGCGCATGAACACGGTGACCCGTCAGGACGGGGTCAAGGAGAAAAAAGCCGAGTTCACGCTGTCGCGGCTGCACCCGCTGGGCGCAGGCATGGCGGTTGGCGCACCGCCTGAGCCGGCTCCCCAGCCCCGCAGCACGGCGCCCAATCCGACCAAAGCCAAGGCTCCAGCATCCCCTCCTGCTGAGGCGCTGCCCACCTGGAACACCTCACCGCTGGTACCAGACCTGGGCGACGACGACATTCCCTTTTGAACGGGAATGGGGCCGAATCAGGTCCCAAACGTCTCGTGGACCTGCTCAAGCAGTTGGCCCAATTCGCGCTCGAGGGCTGCCAGATCCAGGCGCCAGGCGGGCCAGCTGCCGGCATCGAGCTGGCGCAGCAACCACAGCCTGTCCTGCTGGAGCTGAGTGATGAGCTCATCGGCCTCGATGGGCTGTTCGGTCTCGGTGGCCGGCACGGGCTCGCTGGCTTCACGGGCGCTGGCTTCCATCGGTGGCTGCTCGGCTGCCGCCATCCTGGACCCTGTTAGCCGAAGATGGCGGCATGAACGCCCTCCTCTCACCCGGAAGCCTGGTCACCATCGGTGGTGCAGCCCTGACCGTGATCGGTGCCAGCGCCTACCTGGGCGACAACGCCAACCTGAGCCTGCCGACCATCTTCTACGGCATTCCGATTTTGCTTGGGGGGCTTGCGCTCAAGTCATCGGAGCTGCCACCACCCGAGCGGCTAACGCCACCACCCTTGCATCAGCGATTGCGCGAGCTGCCGGCCAACGCCGATCTCAAGAAGCTGCTGGGCGACCTGCTGCGCTGGCGCTATGGGCAGAAGGCCCATCTGGAGAGCTCCCTCGAAGCGCTCAAGCTCTGGGATGAGGACAAGCCACCGCAACTGCTGAGCGTGGCCGAAACCGCAACAGAAGGTTGCTATGGGCTCGATCTGACCTTTGCCTGCGGCGCCGTACCCGCCCAGCGCTGGCAGGATCAGAGCGAGCGCCTGGGCCGCTTCTTCGGCTCCGGCATGAGCGCACAGGTGGAGCCCATCGGCAACGACCGTCTGCTGCTGAGCCTGCGCAAGACCGCCTCGAGCCCAACGCCCGACACCCTGTGACCAGCGACGCCAGCATTTGCGCCAACGACACCCTGCGGGTGTCGGTACTCAGCGAAGCCCTGCCCTACATCCAGCGCTTCGCCGGCCGCCGCATGGTGGTGAAGTACGGCGGCGCTGCCATGGTCCAGGCCGACCTGCGCGAAGCCGTGTTTCGCGATCTGGTGCTGCTGCGCAGCGTCGGCGTGCAGCCGATCGTGGTGCATGGCGGCGGTCCCGAGATCAACCAGTGGTTGGAGAAACTGGCGATCGAACCGCGCTTCCAGGACGGCCTACGGGTCACCGATGCCGACACCATGGACGTGGTCGAGATGGTGCTGGTCGGGCGGGTCAACAAGCAGATCGTCAACGGGCTGCATCAGGTCGGTGGCAGCGCCGTCGGCCTGTGTGGCAGCGACGGCCGCCTGGTGACCGCAAGACCCTATGGCGACGGCTCCCGTGGGCTGGTCGGTGATGTGGCCGCCGTCGACCCGGCGGTACTGACGCCGCTGCTCGACGCCGGTTACATCCCGGTGATCTCAAGCGTGGCGGCCGATCCGAGCGGACAGGCCCACAACATCAACGCCGACACAGTCGCCGGTGAACTCGCGGCCGCCCTGCAGGCCGAAAAGCTGATCCTGCTGACCGACACCCCCGGCATCCTCAGGGATCGCCACGACCCGGGCTCGCTGATTCGCCAGCTCACCCTCTCGAGCGCTCGGGCGCTCATGGCCGAAGGGGTGGTGCAGGGGGGCATGACCCCCAAAACCGAGTGCTGCATCCGCGCCCTGGCCCAGGGTGTGGGCGCAGCCCACATCGTCGATGGCCGCGTGCCCCATGCGCTGCTGCTGGAAGTGTTCACCAATGCCGGCATCGGCACCATGGTGGTGGGCAGCCAACGCCAGTTGAACCCCGACGACCAGGGTGAGCGCTGAAGCGACCGACCCGCGCCTGCCCCAGGCCCGCGCCGCCCTCGAGCGGGGTGACTATGGCCATGTGGTGCGTTTGCTCAGCAGCGACACACCCCCGTCCGATCCTGAGGTGCTGCTGTTGCTGGCCACGGCCTACCTGGGGCAGGGGCGCAACCCGGAAGCCCTGGTGTGTTGCCGGCGGTTGCGGGCCTGTGGTGACCCCACCCTGCGGGCCCAGGCCCGTGAGCTGCAACGGGTGCTGGAGGCCCCCGCCCTGAGCCGCCCGCGCGAATGGTCGCTGACCCTGCCCGACCTGGGTGGCAGTGAAGCCGCCATGGGCCGCCAACTCGGGCCCATCCGCCGACGCCGGCGCGCCGTCAACGCCGAGGGACCACCACCACCCGCCGTGGGACCCACACGGGCTCCATTGGGATTTGCCGTGGTGGTCACGGTGCTGGTGCTGCTGGGACTGCTGCTGGGGGGCTGCGGCGTGGTGCGCAGCGAGTTGCACTTTGCCGATGCCGGCAGGCTGCAGCTGCGCCACCACCTGCTGCTGGCCAGCAGCCAGCCGGCACCGTGGCAGCGGCAACTGGCCCAGAGCCTGCAACAGCACGGTTTTCAACAGCAGCAGCTGGGGCGCGAGCTGGTGCTCAGCACGCCGGTGCTGCCCAGCGGTGAGGTCCTGCAGCGGCTGGCAGCGAGCGTGGCCGCGGGCGCCGAGCTCGCCGGCCTCGACCTGCCAGAGCCCCAGCTCGAGCTGCGCAGCCGCAACTGGCTGGTGGGCATTCACGAACGCTTTGAGCTGAGCTTGGACCTGCGCCAGCTGGGCCCCTGGCAACCCGATCTGTCTGTGCAGCTCAGCGCCTTGCCCCGCCGTGCCGTGCGTGAAGCATCACCGCTGGCGCTGCAAAGCCAGGCCGACGCGAGCCTGGTCTGGCCGCTGCAGGTCGGCGCCGCCAACCACATGGTGGTGAAGGTCTGGCGCTGGAGCCGGCTTGGTCTGGGCTCCGTGGGGATCGGCCTGTTGCTGCTGCTGAGCCTGACGCTGCAACACCTGCGCCGTGTGTTGGGCTTCGGCCTGCCGGC
>CAYFMB010000232.1:0-3353 GCA_964344095.1 uncultured Klebsiella sp. | reverse complement strand
TGCTGGTGAGCTCGTTGTGCGCCGGCCGCTGGCTGCACCCGCTCAACCTGTTTGGTCTGATCCTGGTGTGGAAGCGTCTGGGCGAGCGATGGCTCGAGCAGAGCGGCCTGGCCTGGACGATCGTGCGCCCCGGCGGCCTCAGCGAAGACGAGAGCCGTGCCGATGGCGAAGGCATCGTCTACTCCGGGGCCGACCAGCAAGAGAGCAACAGCATTCCGCGGCGGCTGGTGGCACGGGTCTGCCTCGACGCACTGGAGAGCGAGGCCGCCGTCAACCGCCTGGTCGAGATCACCAGCTCACCCCAGCAACCGCAGCAACCCCTGGGCCAATGGCTCGCTCAAGCCAGCGCTTGATCAAACAACCACTCAGAAGTAGTCAACGATGAACTGGTGGTAGACCCGCAGTTGGTCGCCGACACAGGCTGGTGGACGCGGCAATTCGGCACTCTTGCGAATCGCCTCGGCGTAGGCGGAGCGATCCTGCGGCGCTTCGCCTGAGCGCTGGGTGATCTCAAAGCCAGCGGCGGGTCGTCCATCGCTGTAGACGTTGAAATCAACCCGGGTCACGAAGTGACCTTTGTGCGAGGGCTTGGGGGCAGCCCAGTCGTGATAGACGCGCGCCAGGCTGGCGTTGTAGGCCTGCACATCGGCGTAACAGCTGCCGCTGCGCTTCCAGTCCTCCATGCGCGGATCGGCTGGGGGTTGGGTCGCTGCTGCCGCACTGCCCCCGGTGCGGCGATCGAGCTCACGGTTCATGGCCTTGAGCTGATCGACCATGCGCCGCATGCGTTCGATCGTGTCGCGGTCTGCCGAGCTCGATGCAGCAGGGACCCGTGGCAGGTTGGGATGGGTTTCCTTGAGGTAGCGATCCAGACCCGCCTGCTCGGGCAAGGGGCCGGCAAAGCCGGTAAACAGCGGGCCCTGCAATAGGGCGGCGTAGTCGTCGGCCTGCAAACGGCTCAGCAGCAGCACCTCACCAGTGGGCGAGAGCTCCAGCCTCTGACCCGAGACCACATTGCTGATCGCGGCATCTGTTGGCGCACCATCGCGCAGCAGCTGCAAGCCCACATCACCCTCCAACACCGACAGCGCTGTTTCACCGGCGGCGTTGAGCCCAAGCACGTAGTTGGTGCCGCGCACGCTGAGGCGCACCGAGCGGGTGCAGCCGGCCTGCTTGCCGGAAATCAGCACTTCGCCCTGATCCAGCAAAAAGCAGCGACTGCCAAGCCGCAATTGCGACTCCCGGTTGAGGCGTCCGACCGCACCACTGCTAAAGCCGAGCTGACCGCGGCTGTTACCGGTCGAGATCAACTGGGGCGGCCGGGCCTGCTGCCGCACCCGGGCCTGATGGGTATCGATGTAGAGCTCGTTGCCATCGAGAATCTGCTGCACGGTGGCACTGGCACTGGCGGGCACTGTCTTCAGTGCCGGCTTGGCCCCAGCGAGCGCCGCCGGTGCGCCCAGCAGCAGAGCAACGGCGGCCAGAGGCAGAACGCGGTACATGGTCATCAACTGATCGAGCTGACTGCCCGGGCGATCAACACCGTGAGCATGAGGATGGCCAGCAGCACCTGCAGTGCCATCACCAGTTTGGCGGGCCGGGAGATCAACGCCTCGCTGGTCGGGCCATAGGTGGAGTTGACGTTGAGCGAGAGAAACAGGTAGTCGATCAGGTGCGGTTCTGGAGCGGTTTCGCCATCACGGGCGGGCCACACAAAGGCGCCTCCGGGGGTGGTCACATCGAGAAAGACGTAGATGAACATGAACACCAGCACGCTCTCCATGTAGACCGCGCCCACATCCCAGAGGCTGCTGAGGCCGCTGCCCTGGTGATGGCCCGCCGTGACGATCATCGCCATCACGTTGGCGATCACCTGCACCACCGAAAAGGCCAGATAAAAGAGGCCCCAGCCAAACAACAGGCGCCGGCTGTTGCGGTAGAGCGAGACCACCAGCCCCACGGTCACGATCACAAACAGGACCGTACCGAGACGCTCGAAGCTGGTGACAGGCTCCTTGAACGCCGCGGTGACCATCTGATCGTGCTCAAGGTGGCGCGCCAGCAGCAGATCGACGATCCAGACCAGGGTCGTGACCAGGATCACCATGAGGCGGCCATGGCCATGGGTCAACCGCTCGCGCAGGCGATCCACCGGAACCGGAGGGCGCTGCGATGCAGAGGGTTCGATCGACATGCGCTGCCATCAAGCGTCGTATCTGCAGCATGGCCCCGCTGCTCAGATCTGGGGCATGGGGCTGAGAAAGTGCGGTGTTGGCAGCGCTGCTCCCAGCCCTCGCTGGTAGGCGATCCAACGAAACTCGCCGAGCGCGGCCGGATCCACCAGTCGCAACAACGCCTCGCGCCGTGCCAACGCCGTTGCCAGGTGCTGCGGCGGCAGCTGCTGCAGCCCATGCAGGCGCCGGGCCAGGCCGAGGGCGAGCAACGCCTCGCCCTGGCGGCAGTGGCCCACGCTGTGCCAACCGGCATCGCCAGCGGCGGCATCGAGCGTCTCGAGGCACAGGTGAGCGGTGAGATCCCAATGGCCGGGCTCCAGCAAGGGATCGCCACTGGCCCTCTGACCGCGGTAGGCCAGCAACGTGCCGTCACGGCGCGCCGGCGCGTTGTAGCGAGACGCCTCGAGGGCATAGTCGATCACCAGCAGCACGCCAACCTTGAGCGCCGCTGCGGCCTGCTGCAGCCATGGCCCCTGGCCCGGATGCAGCTCGGTGGTCCAACCGCTCGGCAGCGGCGCATCGATCAGACCCCGCTGCTGCAGCTGGCTCCACAGGGCCTCATCACTGGCTGGCGCCAGGGCCTCGCCGAGATCCAGCCGCAGCGAGGGTGTGGCAGCCGCGCCCTCGTCGAGCACCACAAACTGGCGGCGCCAAGTCGCCCCGTCGTATTGCACCCGCTCGACCGCCAGGGCATCGAGCACCTCGTGGGCCAGCAGCACGCCCTGGTGGGGAGTTGCGGCCAGCTCGGCAAAGCTGCTCCAGCGCACCGGCAGGGGGCAAGTGGCCAGGTGGGCGCGTTGGCGTGCCGCCATGCCGGCGTTGGGTTCGACCAACACCAGCTCGAGCCGGGGTGCCAGCTCGGGCCAGCCCTCGAGCAACGCGGCAACCAGATCGGCGGCCAGGTCGCCCTCGCCTGGTCCGGCTTCGATCAGGCTGAAGCGGGGATGCGGCTGAGCACCTATGACCTGCTGCAGCCATTGGGCGATCTGGGGCGCCAACAGGGCCGCAAAGTCGGGCCCCAGCGAGGGTGAGGTGGCAAAGTCGCCGCCTGGTCCCACCTGCAGGCGGCCGCTGCCGTAGGCGCCATGCTCGGGGTCGTGCAGGGCCCAATCCATGTAC
>CAYFMB010000231.1:0-3363 GCA_964344095.1 uncultured Klebsiella sp. | reverse complement strand
ATGCCGCTGAAGCCGTACACCGGAATCAACCAGGTGAGTTGCAGCGGTAGCGGCAAGGTGTCGCTCAAGGAAAGGAATCCGGGCCGAGGCGGCCACGCAATTTAAAAGGTGGCGCGGGCCATCGGAGCCCGGCCAAAGCGGCGAGAAGCACCCAGCTGGTGGAGCCAGTCCTCGAGATCACTGGCGTGATGCTGCTCATCATTGAGCAGCGAGGCGAAGAACGAGCGACTGTCGTTGTCACCGATCAACACGCAGAAGCGGACTGCATCGCTGTAGAGAGCGATGAGGTCATGCTCCAAACGCCTGTCGAGCTCAAGCAGACCGACGAGATCGGATGCATGCCCCACAGGCCGCAGCTGGGAGGCAGACGGTGCCACCCCCAGCGCCAGCATGCGTTGCACGATCGCCTCGGCATGGCGCATCTCCTCGACGGTTTCCTGACGGAAACGTTCGGCAGAGGCGCCATCGCCCCAGAGCTCCACGAGGGAGGCCTGGGTCATGTACTGCTGGACAGCAGTGAGCTCAAGGCTCAGGGCGCGACCGAGATAACCCAGGACGCGCGGATGAACGGCGCCCATGGTGATCAGGCGCGGCGGTTGCCGGCAGAACCAAGAACAGGCTCAACTTCACTGTGGGGCCGGGCAATGATGTGGGCAGCCACCAGGCCGTCACCGACACGTTCACAGGCATCGGCACCGGCGCGCACTGCGGCGTTGACAGCACCGGTTTCACCACGCACCAGCACGGTGACGTAGCCGCCACCAACGAATTCGCGGGCGATCATCGTGACTTCGGCCGCCTTGGTCATGGCGTCAGCCGCCTCGATTGCGGGCACCAGGCCGCGGGTCTCGATCATGCCGAGGGCGATGCCTTGAACGTTGGACGCCATGGGATTGCTGCGGTTGCTGGAGGACGGGGGGGTGACGCCAGGGCCACCGGTGCTGCTGCGGCCACCGGCTGCACTGCTGCGGGCGGTGGTGCTGCGAGCCGGGCTGCTGCGGCGGGTGGTGCCGGTGCTGGCCTTGGCGCTGCTGGCACTGGCCTTGCCGCTGGTCGGCGGCAGCACCTCAGGTGTCACGGCTGGAGCCGTGACAGGCGCGGCAGCCGGCTCCGCCGAGGAGGCGGGGACGACTGCATCGTTGGGCTGGGTAGGAGGTGTGGCCATAGCTGGTCGAAAAAAGGGAGGGCTGAAGCAGGCTCAGTGCGCCGAAGCGCCTGTGCTAGCCGTCGGGCTCCCAGAAGTCGATGATTCCGCCGATCGTCAAATCGGTGTAGGAATCAGGGTCACCGCAGGCAAAGCGAGCAGCAGAGCCACTGGCAGTGAAAACCCAGTTGCCCACGGAGGCCCCAACCGGATCAACCGCCACATTGAGCTTGCCCTTGGCGGTGCGCAGAATGCGCAGGTTCCAGTGCTTGAGACCACCGACACGCTGGGTGCAGACCAGGGATCCGGTCACCTGCATGATTTCCATTATTTGCTCCCCCCTGCAGACGGTGCCTGTTTGGCGGCATCAGGATCCCAGTGATCGATGATGCCCACGATCGTCAGATCGCTGGGGTACGACTTGCTGCCGGCCGCTTCACGAGCCGCCGAGCTGCCGACGCAGATCACCCAGTCACCGGGGATGCAACCCACGGCATCGACAGCAACCTTCTGGGTGCTGCCATCGAGGACAACAAGCAGATGCTTGTGTTCAAAGTCAGGGATCCGGTTGGTGGAGACCAAAGGTTTGACGACCTTGCAGATCAACATCTCAATGCCCTCCGACGCTCGCGAAACTGATCGTGGAACCTACCGCCTCGGCAGGGGTGTGGCGCTCCTGGTCGCGCACGGTCAAGAGAGCATGCAGCAAACCCTGCTGCACCAAATCGCCGTAGCGTTGCTCGATCGCGGCCTGCACACGCTGGGCACGACCAACGGCACGTTCACGGGCACCGGGAACCTGGCCGTTGTAGTCGAAGCGCACGACCACAGGAACTGGCAGTCCGCGCGAGACATTGAGGCCTGTGAAAATCTTGACGCCGACATCGAGATCGGGTGCTCCCTCCTCGACGGTGTCCATGTAGGCGAAGTAGGTGAGATTGCGCAGGTGGATCTCCTTGAAGCCAATACCGACGCCAATAAAGCGTTCGGCGTGGCCCGCATCGCCATAACTGCCGCCATGGAACTGACGCACGTAGTCGATCTGGGACATGTTGTGCTCAAGCAGACGAGCAATCAGCCGCACCATGCCTGGATCCGGTGCTGAGGCAGCGGCGTCTCGCACCATTTGCTCGATGCTCTGACGGGCCTGCTCGGCAGCGAGGCCAGCGGTGGCTGCATAGACAGACTGGGCATCAAGCCAGCGCTCGAGGTTTGTGCTGCCATCGAGGCCCGGCACATGCACACGGATCGCATCGGTGTCGGTGTCGATACCCATGAGCAACAGGTCGACCGAGGCGCCGCAGCAGAAGCTGTTCTCAACCGCCTGTTGAAAGTCATTGAGGCGACGCAGGCCACTGCTGGCTGCCAGGGCATCGTCACTGCCATGGGCTGCACAACCCTCGTGGGAGGGGTCCTTGGAACTGAAGTGGTAGAGAACCACCTTCAGATAACGGGTGTCGTCGTGAGCCGGATTTGGCTGACCTTCGCGATAGCGGCGGTGCTCGGTCTTGACCCACCGGTTCACCGTGTTTTCCACATCAAACAGAGCACCCGCATGGGAGCGACGTCGCACCGAAGCAAACGGCAGCCTCAGGGCATAGGCAATCGCATGGGCCAGGCGGCCGTCAGCACAGGGTGTGATGTCGAGCAGATGAAACCCGCAAGACAAGAGAAAAGCGTTGAAGCTGTCGGCAGCAGGACTGCCGGGCTGACCGGCTAGAGGGTCTTGGTCGAAGAACGCTTTGCTGGTCAGCGAGTAGGTCTCGAACACACACCATGCAAACAGGGTGCGCATATCGAGCTGCGTCACCCATGCCTTCTCGAGGATCGGCAGGGGCAGGTCATACCCCAGCTCCTGGCGGGCCAGTTGCTGAGCTCGACCGATGAAACCATCCTCGTGCTGCAGGGCGGCGATGCGCTTGAGCACCGGAACAATGTTGTCAAAGGCGCCTTTGACTTCGCTGTCGTAACTGCGCAGCGCCTGATTGGTCTGCTGATCCGTCAGCGGATGGTTGGCTACAGCCGCTCCGGGGCGCAAGCGCGGGGAGCGGGTGGGCCTGAAACCGGCTGAAGCGGTGGCCGCAGGACGGCGGCCACGGCGGTTAACCAGGGGTTGCGTGGGGATCTCCTGGGCAGTTGTCGAGGACTTGGCAGCTGTGGTGGAGGGTTCAACAGGGGGGGCCTGCCTCTGCTCCAACTGGCGACGGGTGGGTGCCGTC
>CAYFMB010000230.1:1791-3391 GCA_964344095.1 uncultured Klebsiella sp. | reverse complement strand
TGGCGATGCCGCTGCGGGGGCGGCGGTGGGCGTCGTGCAGGAAGGCGGGGCCGTCAATGCTGACCCCCACGTGGATGCGGTTGCGTTCCAAGCAGTCGCACCAGGCGGCGTTGAGGCTGATGCCGTTGGTCTGCAGCGATTGCAGCACCAGATCCGGCGGCAGGCCATGGCGTGCCAGCACGGTCTGGATGCAGGCCGTGGCCGCGTCGTAGAAAGACGGCGGCAGGGTCAGCGGTTCGCCGGCATGCCAGAGCAGGGTGAAGGGGCCATCGACATAGGGGCTGCTGAGCACCCGCTCCAAGGCGGCCTCAAGCACCTCCAGCGACATCCGCGTGCGGTCGTCGCGGGTCGTCAGATAGCAGTAATCGCAGTCGAGATTGCAGTACGGGGTGGGCTGCAGCACCAACAGGCGCAGCGGGCCGCCGCCCAGGCCTGAGCAGGGATCACCAACCATTGGGCCAGCCCCGGCCGCCGCGCCAGCCGCCCCCGTTGCCAAAGCCGCCATTGCGGAAGCCGTTGTAGAAGCCGCCATTGCCAAAGCCGCCGTTGCCCCAGCCCAGGCCGCCGGGACCGATCACCACATAGCTGATCGCATCCGGTCCAATCACGCCGGCGTGGTCGCTGTGCTGCGCGCGCTCACGGGCCGCCGCCGCGATGCGCTGCAGACGCGCCTCCATCACCCCGCTCGACGCCGCTTCAGCCGTGGGGGCCTGGGTGGCCGCCCGCAGCGCCAGGGTCAGGCCGGTGTCAAACGGCAGCGAGGCGGCGATCAGCAGCACGCCAAACAGTCGCGATTGGGTGAGGAGTTTCATCGGTGCTGGGGATCGGACAAGGGGAGAACGGCTCGGGTCAAGGGCTCAGGGCGAGGCCAGGGGGCGCAACGGTTCGACCCCCAGGAGCAGGGCATCGAACACCGTGCGGATCTGCGCTGGCGTCAGCTTGAGGGCCGAGCCAGGACCAAGCCAACGGTCCACCGCGGCCACATCCGCTGGGTTGCCATCGACATAGCCCTGCTGCAACTGGGCGATGGCGCGATTGGCCAGGCTGCGGAAGCGGGAGCTGTTTTCGGGAACCGCGCAAACCACCCCATAGCGCAGGTAGGGGGTCTGGGGTGTCAGAGCCTGAC
This sequence comes from uncultured Klebsiella sp., assembly GCA_964344095.1. Lineage (GTDB taxonomy): Bacteria > Cyanobacteriota > Cyanobacteriia > PCC-6307 > Cyanobiaceae > RGUW01. The sequence continues at coordinate 2,265 of CAYFMB010000230.1, read as the reverse complement.
CCCGCAGACCGAGCTGCTGGGCCTGGCCCTGGAGCAGCAGCGAATCGCCGATGACACCGTCGACCGCGTTGGCCTGCAGCGCTTTCACCGCAGCGGCCAAATTGGCAAAGGTTGTGACCTTGGCCGCCGGCTGCATGCCGCGCAGCTGGGTCTCGGCCAGGGACTGGCGCACCACGGCAATGGGGCGTCCGGCCAGCGCCGCCGGGCTGCCATCAAAACGTCCCACCGGTGCCATCAGGCGCAGACCCGAAACGCCGATGGGATGGGTGAAATCCACCACCTCATCGCGGGCCCAGGTGAACGGCATGCTGCAGGCGAGCTCAGCCTTGCCCTCACCGAGGCGTGCGCTCAAGGACCCGCCATCGTCGGTGGCGTCGAAGACCACCCGCACCGGCTTGCCGAGGGCCTGGCCGACCAGGGCGGCAATGCGAGTGGCGATCACGGCGCCGTACCCCTGGGGCTCGCCCTTGGCAT
>CAYFMB010000230.1:0-1781 GCA_964344095.1 uncultured Klebsiella sp. | reverse complement strand
CATCGGCCCGGGCCGCGGGAGCGGGCACCGCCGCGGCGACAAGCGCAAGCCCCAGGGCAGCGAGCCAGGTCGTTGGCTCGGAACGACGCGCGCCAACAGCCATCGGCGAACCTTGCACGGTTGCCCCATGCTGACGAGGGCTCGCCAGCCTGTCAGCCCCGTTGTCACCGTTCGATCCAGGCGTGGCTCAGACCCAATCGGCTTCGAAGCGCATGCTCAGATCCAGCCAGGCCGAGCGGGTCACCGGCGCACTGGTGGAGATCAAATCGATGCCGGTGGCGCCGTAAGCCATGAGTTGATCGGGCTGCACCCCCGAGGCTTCGAGCACGACACCGCCGCCACCGGGACGCTGGAGCGCCAGCTGGCGCAGACGCGGCACCAGGGCCCGCAGCGCTGCTGGGCTGAATTCATCCAGCAACACCCCATCGGCCCCCGCCAGCACGGCGGCTTCGGCCTCGGCCGCGGTCTCGGCTTCGACAATCACCCGTGCCGGCCAGGGCGCCTGGGCGCGCACGGCCGCGATCGCCGCAGCCACTCCACCGCTCCAGGCCAGGTGGTTCTCCTTGAGCATGGCTGCATCGTCGAGACCGAGGCGGTGGTTGATGCCACCCCCGCAACGCACGGCGTACTTCTCAAGCAGGCGCAACCCCGGTGTGGTCTTGCGGGTGTCGGCCAGCTGCACGCCACTGCCGGCGAGCTGGGCCACCAGGGCTGCGGTGGCGGTGGCGATGCCGCTGAGCCGCATCGCCAGGTTGAGGGAGGTGCGCTCGGCCGCCACCAACGCCGACGCCGCACCCTCCAGCTCCAACAACCGCTGGCCCGGCGCAACGGCCTCGCCCTCGGCCACCAGCTGACGCACCACCACCGCGGGATCGAGCAGGGCAAACAGGGGCTGGGCCAGCACACCGCCGCAGAACACCCCGGCTGCCTTGGCGGTCCAATGGGCGCGGCCACGCGCCCCCACCAGGGCCGGTGCCGTGAGATCGCCGCGGCCCAGGTCTTCGGCCAGCCAGCCGCTCAGCTGGGCACGCAGCTGGGGGCTCAAGGGGAGGGGCACGACGGCCATGGTCAATCAGAGCCAGTAACCCATGGGCAGGGTGGGATCGAGCTGTTCTGCGGCGGGCCAAGCACCGAAGCGATCCAACGCCGCAGACAGCACCTCCAACAGGTTGCGCTTCTGGCCCAGCTCCTGACGCGCTGCCCATTCGGCCTCCTCCACCTCGGCTTCAGGCAGGGCGAGGGCATCGAGCAGACGGCGGTAAGCCTGTTTCTCAGCAGCGTTGATGGGCTCGGCATCGTCGATGCGCCGACTGATGCTGACCATCTGCAGGGCCAGTTTCACCGCCAGCTGGCGCGCATCGGCACCCTCCAACGCCGCCACCAACGGCTCCAGATCCAGGGGCTGCATGTGATCGAGGGCCAGTTCCCGCACCGTGGCCGCAGCCAGGGAGTGGTCACCGTCGCGCTGCAGCAGCCGAGCCACCAGCTTCTCGAGCAACTCGCGCTCCTCAAGCGCAAACTCACCATCGGCCCAGGCCACCCAGCAGACGATGCGCAGCAGAGCACGCTGGGACGGGTTCAGGGCATCGAGCGGATGCGGCTGGGGCGAACCAGGATCTGAACCCATCGGGGCAGCTGTTGTGGGTTCCCATTGTCGCGGCAGAGCCGGCGACGCTCGAGGATGGACGGTTGTGCAACAGGCGCCATGACGCGAACGGCACCGCGCTGGTGGGTGGCCGGCGACCTCGATGGCTTTCTGGGGTTGGGCCTCGACAACCTGG
>CAYFMB010000229.1:0-3396 GCA_964344095.1 uncultured Klebsiella sp. | reverse complement strand
GAGCTGGGCGGCGGCTCGCTGCGGATCCACAACAGCGACCTGCAGCGCCAGGTGCTGCAGACCGTGGGCCTGCCACTGGAAGAAGCCAACCAGCAGTTCGGCTTCCTCATGGACGCCCTCGACATGGGCGCACCGCCCCATGGCGGCATCGCCTTTGGCCTCGACCGCATGGTGATGCTGCTGGCCGGCGAAGAGTCGATCCGCGACACGATCGCCTTCCCCAAGACCCAGCAGGCCCGCTGCCTCATGACCGGCGCGCCTGGCGGTGTAGCCGCCAAGCAGCTCGAGGAGCTGCACGTGGCCAGCACCTGGGATCCCGAGCAGGACTGATGCGCCACCGCTGGGCCATGGTGACTGCGGCGCTGCTGAGCTGCAGCTCGGCCCCTGCCCTGGCCCAAGGGCAGGGGCCACTGCGCGTGGGCGTTGTCACTGACGCGATGCCCTGCTCAACCCTGAGCCAGGGCAAACCGGTGGGCTCGGCGGTGGATGTGTGGCAGACCATCGCCGCGAACCGTGGCTGGACCTACGCGACCGTGCCGCTAGCGAATCCGAATGCTGCAGTGCTGGCCGCAGCCAATGGCGAGGTGGATGTTGCCGTGTCCTGCCTGAACATCATCCCCGAGCGCCTCGCCAAAGTCGATTTTTCTGTGCCCTATCGCGAAGACAGCCTGGCATTCCTGTCTCGCAAGAAAAACGATGGCATCTTGATCCTTCTACAACGCATCTCCAAAGAGCGCGTGCTCCGCGACTCCATCACGCTGCTGTTCATCATCACGCTCTTTGCCGCCGGCGCGCTCTGGCTGATCGGCAAAGGCTTCAACCACAAAGACATCAGCAGCGACAAGCGACCTCACACCTTCTTCAAAGGCTGGATGATGCTGGCCATGGGCTCCGGCATCTACAAGATGGGGCCCAATCCAGCGGCAATGTCAGTGATCACCCTGGTCAACATCTGCCGACTGGTGGTCACCTCCGTCTTTGTCGGTACGACCGCAACCGTTGTGTTCAAAGCCTCAACACCTGCAGACGTGAGCCAGAAAGACAGCCTCATCAGCGCCTTGCGCGAGAACATCGGTGTTGACGCCAATACAGTCAGCGAGCTCTGGCTGAAGCAACAAACGCTCTTGCTCAAGCAGCCGGAGCTGATGAACAGAATCAAACCGATGAGCTCTGATGCGACGTTGCTTGGCGCACTGCAATCAGGCTCTGTCGGAAGCATCATGGCCGATTCCACCCGGATCCGCATGCTGAGTCGAACCATCGCCTCCCCAGGTCAATACCAGGTTTCAGCCAAAACGTTCAACCTGACGCCGCAGAGCTTCGTCTTTGGCAGCGGATTGAGCACTGACAAGCGGCATCAAATCAACCAGATGATTTCTCAGATGCGCTTTAACGGCGACATTGAGGCCATCGTCAAGCGTTGGGACACGCTCTGAGCCTCACTCGCCAAAGCTGAAGAGTTCCGGCACAAACCGTGGCCTCTCCACAACCCATGCCAACAGTGAAAGGTTGAGCCATTCACCCACAAGGTCTGATTGTCTGTGGCCAGCCGTGCTGCCGATTCCGACCCGGTGCGCGCCTATCTGCGCGCGATCGGCCGGGTGAACCTGCTCACCCAGGAGGAGGAGCTGCTGCTGGCCCGGCAGGTGCAGCAACGCGAGCTGCTGCTGCGGCAGGGCGACGACAACACCCTGCCAGCAGCGGAGCGGCGCCAGCTGCTGCGGCAGGGCAAACGCGCCAAAGAGCGCATGGTGGCAGCCAACCTGCGGCTGGTTGTGGCCGTGGCCAAGAAGTACCAGCAGCGGGGCCTGGAGCTGCTCGACCTGGTGCAGGAGGGCAGCCTGGGTCTGGAGCGGGCCGTCGAGCGGTTTGACCCCACCCGGGGGTTTCGCTTCAGCACATACGCCTACTGGTGGATTCGCCAGAGCATCACCCGGGCCCTGGCAAGCCAGAGCCGCACCATCCGGCTGCCGGTGCATGTGAACGAAAAACTGAGCCGCATCCGCAAGACCCAGCGGCAGCTGGCCGTCAGCCTTGGGCGCCAGGCCAGTCTCAGCGAGCTGGCCGCCGCAACGCACCTGAGCCTGGACAGCCTGCGCAACACCCTGCAGCACCAGCCAACGCCCATCTCGCTTGAGAGCCGGGTCGGGCACCAGCAGGACACGGCCCTGGTCGAACTGCTGGAGGATCCCCATGCCACACCCGAGCAGGAGCTGCTGCTGAGTCAGCTGCAGGACACAATCACGACCCTGCTGGAGCAGCTCAACGGGCGCGAGCAATCGGTTCTGTGCGAGCGCTTCGGCCTGTGGGATGCGACCCCCCGCAGCCTCAGCGAAATCGGTGAGCGTCTGCACCTCTCCCGCGAGCGGGTGCGCCAGATCGAGTCGCGGGCTCTGCTCAAGCTGCGCCAACCCCAGAATCGCTGCAAGCTTCGCGATTACCTGAGCAGTCTCGATTAATGGGTGCTAGACGAGGGGGGAGTCTTGTCAGCCCCGGTCTCCCATGAGCCTGACTGCCCCCCCCATTGACATCGGCATTCCTGAAAGCCAACGGCTCCAGATCGCCGATGGGCTGGGCCGCGTGCTGGCGGACACCTGGGTGCTCTACGCCAAAACCCATGGGTTCCACTGGAATGTGACAGGACCCATGTTCAACACGCTGCACCTCATGTTTGAGGGGCAGTACAACGAGCTCTGGCTGGCCCTCGACGAGATTGCCGAACGCATCCGCTCCCTCGGCTGCAAGGCGCCCTACGGCAGCGCCACCTACAGCGGCCTGGCCTCGATCAGCGACGCCCAGGGGGTTCCCGAGGCGATGGCCATGGTGCGCGAGCTGGTGGAGGGCCATGAAGCCGTCGCCCGCACGATCCGCGGGGTGTTCAGCCTGGCCGACGAGGCCAATGACCAGCCCTCAGCCGACCTGCTCACCCAGCGCCTGCAGGTTCACGAGAAGACCGCCTGGATGCTGCGCAGCCTGCTGGAAGCTTGAGGCCTGCGGTCTGCTGTGGGTGGTTCGGGACGTCCTGCGTAGGACGTCCTGCGTAGATTGAACAGTCAGTCGGAGTTCCATGAGTCACCCCCCCTTAGCCAGCAGCGCAGCCCTGGCACAGGGATCGCGAACCAAATATGTGTTCGTGACCGGGGGGGTGGTCTCCAGCATTGGCAAGGGCATCGTCGCCGCCAGCCTGGGACGGCTGCTCAAAAGCCGCGGTTACAGCGTCTCGATCCTCAAGCTCGATCCCTATCTCAACGTGGATCCGGGCACGATGAGCCCGTTTCAGCACGGTGAAGTGTTCGTCACCGAGGACGGCGCCGAGACCGACCTTGACCTGGGCCACTACGAGCGCTTCACCGACACCGCCATGTCACGCCTCAACAGCGTGACCACCGGCTCGAT
>CAYFMB010000228.1:0-3407 GCA_964344095.1 uncultured Klebsiella sp. | reverse complement strand
CTGATCACACCTCCAAATTGCAGCTCACCGCAAGCTCAAACGGCACGCAACTGTTGGGCAGCTGCAGCAGCTGGGCCGTCAGGGCGGCAATGTCGTTCGGTTGGGTCATGGCGTCAGCCGGCATGGCCTGCACGGCCGCAGCCATGTCGGTGTTGACCCAACTGGGGCAGATGGCGGTGACGCGAATGCCCTGCTCCCAGCCCTCGTTGCGCATGGTCTGGCACAGACCCATCAGCGCAAACTTGCTGGCGGTGTAACCGGCGAGGCGCCCCTTGGCGCGCTTGCCGCTCATCGACACCAACACGACCAGACGCCCCTGGCCGTGGGCCGCCAGCTGCGGCCAGGCCGCTCGGGTCAACCACCAGGGGCCCATCAGGTTGATCTGCAGCAGCCGCTCGATCTCGCCCTGCTCGCCGTCGTCAAACAGCAGGGGTACCCGTGAGAACACCGCGGCGTTGTGGACCACCGCGTCAAATCGACCGAAATGGGCCACCGCCGCATCCACCCAGGCCTGAGCGGAGTCAGGGTCGCTGGCTTCGTAGGGGTGCAGCTGCACCCGCGGCCGGCCTGCGCCATCCAGCCCGGCGCGCTCCGGATCCAGCTCTGTGCCCCTCAGATCAGAGAGCCGACGCACCCCCAGGCTGAGCCGATGCCCCTGGGCCAGCAATCGCTCGGCGATGGCCCGTCCAATGCCGCGGCTGGCGCCGCTGATCAGGACCGTGCGTGACATGGCGCTCCACTCATCGCAAAGCAGCAAACTCTCGCACTGGCAACATGACCTGCCAGTCAATGGTCAGGAGCGGCCATCGGGTTTCCCCGACGACCGGTCGTGCACCTGAGGATGGGCAACCGTTTGGACTAGAGCTCAAGGCATGGCCTGACCTGCAACGTGATCTGTTTGTCGACACCGGCGCTCAGGTTGCGGGACACCGGGCAGAGCTTCATACTCTCGGCGATAGAAGCGAGACTGCCTGCATCAGCGCTGTCCACGGCTGCAGGCTCAAGTCCAAGATCGAAGGTCGCCACGTACTGCTGCAGTTTCCAATCAACGCAGAACACATCGAAGCGGCCCTCGACCCGTTTCAACCGGAAGCCCCGCTCACGTGCGTTGACGACCAAGGAATAGTGCAGACACAACAGCAATGAAAGCAAATAAAGCCGAAACCCCGGGAGTGTGACGCTTGGGAGCTGAGGCAGCCAGTCCCCAGCCTCCCCGAGCATGTCCAACTCCAGGGACTGTGTGGAGCAATCGGCAGCGGCATGACCACTGCGTAATCTGAACGTGAACGTGCGTTCCATCTGCGCTCAGCCCTCAAGCAGATGGCCTTCTGCGCTCCAGCGCAACAAGCCGCCGTTGAGGTTGGCCACGTGCTCGAAACCCGCCTTGAGCAATTGCTGTGTTGCCAGGGCTGAGCGACTTCCAGAACGGCAGACCATCACCAGCGGTCGATGGGACGGCAACTCATGGCCGTGGGCCTCGAGATCGGACAGCGGCATCGAGATGCTGCCGGCGATACGGCCATCGGGACCGTCAAATTCTTCGCGAGAACGCACATCAACGACGGTGACCTCGCTGCGATGTGCCATCACCCAGGCTGGCGTGAGCTGCGGCAGACCGGCAAAGCTCAGCTCGATCGGCGCCCAGCTCGCAGTCACCTCAATCTGTCGTGGTTTACCGGAGCGCATATTGCCTGGCAAAGCTTCAGCAATGCGCTGCGGGTGAGGCAGCTTCAGATTGGCCATGTGCTCGACAAAATCGTGCTCGTTGGCACCGCCACCCAAGCGGGCGTTAAAGGCCTTTTCCTCAGCAACCGAAGTAACAGTGCGGCCGTTGTAGTCATGACCGGGATAGAGCAGACAAGCATCCGGCAGGCTCAGGATCTGATCAATGATCGATCGGTACAGCACACGGGGATCACCCTGTTGAAAGTCAGAGCGGCCGCTGCCCCGCACCAGCAAGGCATCGCCGGTGAAGGCCAACGAGCGATCATCAAGGACAACGGTGATGCAGCCATCGGTATGGCCCGGGGTGCTACGCACCTCGAGTGCGCGCAGGCCAAACCTGACGCGATCACCATGCGCCAGGGGCAGGGTCACGTTCTGCGCATGCGCTGCTGCGGCCAGGGCAATGGCGCAGCCGGTGGCTTGATGCATCAACCAACTGCCGGTGACGTGATCGGCATGAGCATGGGTGTCGATCGAGGCGACGAGATCAATGCCCAACTCCCTGATCAGCGCCAGATCACGAGGGTGTTGCTCGGCCACCGAATCGATCAGAACCCCCTGCGCCGTCACGACGTCGGCCAAGAGGTAAGTCAACGTGCCGGTCTCGGCATCAAACAGCTGCCTGAAGAGCAAGGAGCCGCCACCGGCAGCGTCCGCCAGGGACACAGAGGAAAGGAGCGAGGTCGTCACAGACGGGAGATCGACTAGACAAAGCATCAGGCCGATATGCGCATACACGCAAGAGCACATATACCCATTGCCTGTCCAAAGGCAGTCATCAAGACTGCGCTGATGCGCATCAACCCACTGGCTTCCCCCTGGCTACGTGTCTCAGGGCTGCAACGCAACCGTGGCCTGCTGGCCAGGCAGGATCGCAGCCCATGGAACCACTGGCGCGAGCCGTATGTGCTGGCGCTTGCCATTCCCTGGCCTGCCTTTCTGCTGCTGATCAGCGTCCTGTACGTGTTGATCAACCTGGTGTTTGCCGGGCTCTACCTGCTGGATCCGGGCGGCATCGGAGCCCAAAGCAGCGGTTGGGAGCCACCAAGCCAGCTAGCCCAAGCCTTTTTCTTCAGCGTCCAGACGCTGGGATCCATCGGCTATGGCGCGCTGTACCCCCAAAGCTTGGCCACCAACCTTCTGGTGACCGCCGAGTCGCTGACAGGGCTGATCTTCATCGCCATCACCACGGGACTGGCCTTTGCGCGCTTTGCCCGCAGCAACGCCCGAATTCGCTTTTCAAAGCAGGCTGTCATTCACACCTACAACGGCGTTCCCACCCTCAGCTTCAGATTGGCCAATGAGCGCGGCAACTGTGTGCGCGATGCTCGTTTGCAGGCTTTTCTTGCGGTCGACGAGATCAGCAGTGAAGGTCACCGCCTGAGACGACTGAAACCTCTGCAACTTGAGCGAGATCGGAGCGTTGCTTTTGCGCTGGTCTGGACCGCCATGCACCCCATCGACGCAACCAGTCCCCTGCATGGTCTTAACACCGAAGCGCTGCGCGCGTGCGATGCTGAGCTGCTGGTCAGCCTCAGCGGCATCGATGAAACCCTGGAGCGACCGCTCCACGTTCATGCCAACTGGGGCCCTGAGCACATTCGTTTTGGCTTCTGCCTGGCCGACATGTTGGCTTCTCGTCAGATCCTTTGGTCAGCTTTTGACCAACTGCGCCCATGCCC
>CAYFMB010000227.1:0-3416 GCA_964344095.1 uncultured Klebsiella sp. | reverse complement strand
AGCTGCAGCTCCTGAACGACGATCTCCTTGATCAGGCTCTGCACGTCGTTCTCGTCGTAGATCGAGAACTGCCGCGTCCAACTCAGACCTTCTGGGTCGCGGTACTTGTCGATGTCAAAGCGCAGCAGCCGCGCAAACAGGGCGTGGAAGGTGCCGATCCACAGCTCCTTGATGACCTCGCGGTCGATGCGGATGCGCAGCTGGCGCTGCTGGGCCGGCTGCAGCGTGCCCAAGGGCTGGCCGTACTGGCTCTGAGCCAGCTTCTGGGCCAGCAGCAGCTCGAGCCGCTCCTTCATTTCCCGGGCGGCCTTGTTGGTGAAGGTGACCGCCAACAGCTCGGCCGGATCAATGCCGTGATGGCCGATCAGGTGGGCGATGCGATGGGTCAGGGCACGGGTTTTGCCGCTACCGGCACCGGCCACCACCAACAGCGGACCTTCGTGGTGGTCCACCGCCTTGCGCTGGGCGTCGTTCAGTCCCGCAAGAAAGGCGCTCATGCGCGTGTCATCCCCTAAAAGCTGTCAGCGGCAGATTCACCCCGGACCAACGCTGCAAACGAAGGCGAGCGGGACAGCAACTCCTCATAGGTACCAGAGGCACGGATCCGACCACGCTCGAATTCGAAGATGCGGTCGCAGCGGCGCACGGTGCTGAGCCGGTGGGCAATAACCACCGTGGTGCAACGGCGGGCTACCAGCTCCAACGCTTCCATCACCGACGATTCGGTCGGCGCGTCGAGGGCGCTGGTGGCCTCATCGAGCACCAGCAACGAGGCCTGGCGGTAAAAAGCCCGGGCCAGGGCCAGGCGCTGGCGTTGCCCGCCGGAGAGCTGAACGCCGTTGGCCCCCACTGGGGTCATCAGTCCATAGGGAAGGTTCGCCACATCGTCGGCCAGCAGGGCCGCCTCCAGGGCCTGCCACACCGCGGCCTCATCAACGGCGTCCTCAGGACAGCCAAAGGCGACATTGGCCTTGACGCTGGCGTTGAGCAGGGCAATGGTCTGGGGCACCTGGGCGCAGCTGCTGCGCCAGCGCGGCAGATCATCAGCGGTCAACGGGGCTCCATCCACCTCAAGCGAGCCTGCGGTGGGCTCAAACAGACCCAGCAACACCCGCGCCGCCGTGGACTTGCCGCTGCCTGAGGGCCCCACGAACGCGACGCGAGCACCCACGGGCAGGACCAGCGAGAGGCCCTTGAGGGCAAAGTCCTGACGGCCTGGGTAGCGAAACGCCACATCATCCAGACGCAAGCGGGTGCGGGGTTGCAGCCCGGCGCTGGTCTGGACTGCCGGGGCCAACCGTTCGAGCTGGGCCGCGTCTGGGATCCACAGCAACCGGGCCAGCTCGGGCAGGGCCGAACGCAACCGCAGGCTGGCAAAAAACAGATCGCTCAGCACCAAGACCACGGCCAGCACCGCCAGACCGCCCACCACCCAGCCCGGCAACGGCAACGCCGTGGGCAGCGGCGTGGGCCCGCCGACGTTCACAAACAGCACCAACACCACCAGGGCCACCACCACCATCAAGGTGGGAGGGATCAGCAAAAGCACCGCATGGAGCCAGCGGTAGCGCCTGCTGCGTCGGGCCAGATCGCGGTACCGCCCAGAAAAGAACGCTTCGCTGCCGGTCAATCGCACATCCTGAAAGGCGCTCAACACATCGAGCAGCTGGCTGGTGCTGCGACCGGTGTAGCGATCGGACTGGGCGGCATAGAAGCGCAGATAGGGCGCCGCCAGATAGGCGATCAGGATCTGGGCCACCAGCAAGGACACACCGATCTGGAAGCCCTGGCGCGCCCCCCAGAACACCAGCAGGGCACTGATGACCAACAACCGGATCAGCGCCACCAGGGCCTTGAAACCTGGGGCCAGCAGATCACCCTCGAGGCGATCGAGGCTGGTGTTGAAGCGGGCCGCCTGGGTCGCAGGATCCTCCTGCAAAAAACTGGCAAAGCGCTGGCTCAGCAGCTGCTGCAACAGGGTGTCAGCAAGCTCGAGCCGCATCCGCCCGAGCAACCAGGCCACTTCGACGCGGCGCAGCACCAGGGCCAGACCAGCCAGCAACAGGGCCCAGAACGACAGCTGCAGGATCGCCAGCACCAGGCCGCCGGCCTCGACCAAGACCAGACCAGCCACCAAGGCCACCGCCAACCAGGTCCCTGTCGACAGGTGGGTGGCCAGTTCAACGATGGGGCGCAGGGAGCGTTGCTGCCGAGCCATCGCTGCAAGTTATGGGCGAGGCAGCAGGCGCGCGAGCTTCTGGCGCCAGAGCGTCAACCGCACCTGGGCCGGTGAGGGAGAGCGCAGCGGCGCTTCCCCCTCGATCAACAGGCGATCCCAGTGGGCGTTGATGGCGGCCAGGGCCCGCTTCCAGCGCTCCTGCAGGGATGCTTCGGCCAGTTGGCCCAGCAGCTGCTGCAAGGCGGTTGCCTCAACCTGCCAATGGGACGGGTTGGCCACGGCAGCGGCAATCCGCTCCACGTCGGCGCTGAGGCTGCCCAGCCCCAGCTGGTGCCCCACCAGCCCCGGATCGAGGCCATCCGCCAGGGCATGGTTGAGGCTGCTGAACACCACGCAGCCGCAGGCCATGGCCTCAAGGGGCGGCAGACCGAAGCCCTCGCTGACGCCGCGGCCGCGCCAGTAATCGGCCGAGTCGTACAGCACCACCGCCGCACTGTTGAACAAGTCCACCAGATCGTCGACCCAGCCGCTCTGGACCTGGACCCGCAGACCGCGCGCGCGCAGGGCCGGCACCAGACGCTGCAGCACATAGGTACTGCACTTGCGCTGCTGCACCAGAACATCGATGGGACGGCCGGCGGCGCCGTTGCGATCACCCCGAGCCAGCCACTGGGGCTCGAGCGCATTGGGGACCAGGAACAGAGGATTGCGTGGAGCGCGATCACCCCAGTAACCCAGGGTGTTGCGGCTCACCGCCAGCACCGGAACCCCGGGCGGCAGATCAAAGCCGTACCCACTGCTGTGGGCGTGATAGGCGACCGCGCGGCCCCGCAGGCGACGCAACAGCTTCGGCACATCAAAGCCCCAGCTCACGATCCAGAGGGGATCTGCCGCATCGGCGCCGCCGCGGGATTCGGCCCGCAGCAGGTCAGCCAAAAACGGTTGATCAGCCTGGCGCTCCCGGTAGGTGACCACCTGGGTCGGCGCGAGAGCGGCCACCAGACGCGCGGTCTGCAGTTCCACCGCCAGGCCCCCGCAGCGAAAGCGAGGACCTGTCCCAGGAACCAGAAAGCGAAGGGTGCGCAAGCTCAGGCGGCGACGGCCTCGGTGCTGCCGGCACGCTGACGGCGGGTCAGGAAGCCGAACAACACCTTGCCAATGGCTGCGATCAAATTGCCCTCGAGCTCCTGGAACATCTTCATGTTCAGGTGGAAGGCGTGGTTGGCCTCCTCCACGA
>CAYFMB010000226.1:0-3461 GCA_964344095.1 uncultured Klebsiella sp. | reverse complement strand
CCACCGGTCTGTTTGTGCGCTGCACCCAGGAGCGCTCGCAGCTGCAAAACAAAGAAAAGGCCATGGCCCTGCTGATGGCCAAGCTGCTGGTGATCGCCCAGGAGCAGCGGGCGGCCGAGATCGCCGACATCCGCGGCGACATCGTCGAGGCGGCCTGGGGCAACCAAATTCGGAATTACGTCTTCCACCCCTATCAAATGGTCAAAGACCTGCGCACCCAGCACGAGACCACCGACGTGCAGGGCGTGATGGACGGCGACCTCGACCCCTTCATCCAGAGCCTGCTGCACGCCGGCGTCGAGGTGGGCGGAGGCTCAGGCGATGACTGAACCCCAGAAGAGCGAAGAGAACCCCAGCTTCGTCAAGCTCGCCATGCGCAACATGGTGCGCAAGGGGCGCCAAAGCCTGGTTCACTTTGGTCTCACGGCAGTCGGCCTGCTGGGTTTTCTGCTGCTCATCGCCAGCCTGGGCAGGCCTCAGGTTCCCGGTGGCTGAACACATCAGCGTCGATCTGGACCTGGCGTTCTCAGCCGACCCAGACCTGGCGCCTGAGCTGCAGGCTGGCGCAGGTCCATGGTGCGCGCCCGCTGAGAGCGCCGAACAAGCCTGGCAGCAGCTCCTAAGCAGCTGGCTGCAGCAACTGCAAGACGAGCTGGAGCAACCACTGCAGGCCAGCAGCTACAGCCTGGGCCTCAGCCTGGTGGGTGACAGCGCGATCGCCGAGCTCAACCAGGACTGGCGCGCCAAGGCAGGCCCCACCGATGTGCTCGCCTTTGCGGCCCAAGACGACGACCTGCTCGACACGGGCGAGGGTGAAGCCCCAGCCATGCCGATGCCTGCGGGTCTGGACATCGACGCCTGCCTGGAGCTCGGTGACATCGTGATTTCGCTGGAGACCGCCGCGCGCCAGGCTCCCGAGCACGGCAACAGCCTGGAGCAGGAGCTGCTGTTTCTGGCCAGCCACGGCCTGCTGCACCTGCTGGGCTGGGATCACCCCGATGAGGCCAGCCTGACAGCGATGCTGGCGCGGCAGGCCCAGCTTGTGCAGCAGCGTTAAGGTGCACTGGCCTGGCTCGATCGCGGGCCAACAATGACCAGCCTTCCCTCTCCAGAACCCATTCCGATGGCACCGCGCCGGCCCCGGCGCCCGCGGCGGCTCGGCGCCTGGCAGGTGGCGGCCGACCTGCCCACCAGCTTTCGCTATGCGGCGAAGGGGTTGATCTACAGCTTCAGCAGCCAGCGCAACTTCCGCATCCATGTGGTCACTGGTGCGGTGGTGTTTGGCCTGGGGTTGTGGTTGGGCCTGAGCCTGGAGCGCCTTGCGGTGCTGGTGCTGACCGTGGCGGCCGTGCTGGTGCTGGAGCTGCTCAACACAGCCACCGAAGCCGTGGTGGACCTGGCCATCGGTCGCCAGTTCCATCCATTGGCCAAGATCGCCAAGGACTGTGCCGCCGCGGCCGTGCTGGTGGCGGCCCTGTCATCGATGCTGATCGCTCTGCTGCTGCTGCTGCCGCCGCTGTTGACCCGGCTCGGCCTTTGAATGGGGTGAACCCAACGGGTGCCCCGCGCCTTTCCTGAGCCGATGCTGCTCGTTCTCGACAACTACGACAGCTTCACCTTCAACCTGGTGCAGTACCTGGGCGAACTAGCAGCCGAGCACCCCCTGGCCGCAGAGCTACGGGTTGAACGCAACGATGCCCTGACCCTGACGCAGATTCGTGCGTTGGACCCGGCGGCAATCCTGATCTCCCCCGGCCCTGGTGATCCCGACCAGTCGGGCGTCTGCCTGGAGGTGCTGCGAGAGCTGAGCCCCACGATCCCGACCTTGGGGGTGTGCCTGGGTCATCAGGCCATCGCCCAGGTCTATGGCGGCAAGGTGGTGCGCGCCCGCGAACAGATGCATGGCAAGACCTCGCCTGTGCAGCACAACAACACCGGCGTGTTCACAGGGCTGCCCAACCCACTGACAGCCACCCGCTACCACAGCCTGATCGCCGAGCGCGACAGCCTGCCCGACTGCCTCGAGATCACCGCCTGGCTCGACGACGGCACGATCATGGGGCTGCGGCACCGCGCCTTCCCTCACCTGCAGGGCGTGCAGTTTCACCCCGAAAGCGTGCTGACCCAGAGCGGCCACGACCTGCTGGCCAACTTTCTGCGCGAGGCCTCGACCTAAGCAGCTGGGTTAGCGTCGCCCCATGTGTCGCCGAGCCATGCGCCTGCTGCCCGCCCGCACCCTGCCAGCCACCGTGGTGGCCGCAGCGCTGCTGACCTCAGCATCGCTGGCTGTCCAGGCCGCCAGGGCCGGTGATGGGGTCACGATCACCAGTTACGGCCACAGCGCGCTGCTGATCCGCGGTGGGGGCCAGACCGTCTTGCTCAACCCGTTCAAGGCGGTGGGATGCGCCGCCGGACTCCCCGAACCGCGTGTCAGCGCCACGGTGATTCTGGCCAGCAGCAGCCTGCGCGATGAAGGCGCTGGCGTGGCGAGCGGCAAGCTCCTGGTCAAGCCGGGCTCGTACCGCATCGGCGGTCTGCAGATTGAAGGCATCGCCGCTCCCCATGACCGCTTTGGCGGCCGCCGCTTTGGCCAGGCAACGCTGTGGCGCTGGAAGCAGGGCGGCCTCGACTTTGCGCACCTGGGCGGCACCGCCGCCAGCCTGGCCCCCTCGGATCGGGTGCTGCTGGGCCGGCCCGATGTGCTGATCATCGGCGTCGGCGGGGGTGCCAAGGTCTATGACGGCAGCGAAGCGGCCGAAGTCGTGCGCGACCTGCAGCCGCGCCGGGTCATCCCTGTGCAATACGTGAGCGGCCGCCAAGCCCCCAAGGATTGCGACCAAGGGGGCGTTGAGCCGTTCCTCAAGGCGATGGCGGGAAGCACGATCCAGCGCACCGGGCCGACCCTGAGCCTTCCGGGCAAGCTCAGCGACAGCCTCGTGATTGAGGTCATGCGCTGAACGCCTGCCAGAAGCGCTGCATTTGTGCAGCGGTGCCGATGCTCACCCGCAGCGAGCCATCGATCAACGGCTTGCCGGCCATCGAGCGCACCAGGATGCCGGCCGCACGCAGCTCAGCGTCCACCTCGGCCACGGGTCGCTCGGGCCAGATCAGCAGATAGTTGCCGCCTGCGCAGTGATGCCGCAACCCGGCCGCCACCAGCTGCTGCACCAGCCAGCTGCGGGCTTGCTTGACCTCGGCCACGTAGGCGTCGGTGTAGGCCTGATCCGCCAGAGCCGCATGGGCTGCCGTCACCGCAAAGCTGTTGATGTCGTAGGGGCCGGTGACCCGGCTGATGCGATCGATCACCGGCGCTGCACCGATCGCAAAGCCCATGCGCAGGCCCGCCAAGCCGGCGGTCTTGGCCAACGAACGCAACACCACCAAGTTGGGGGTGGCAGCAAAGTCGGCCAGCGGCAGCACGCTGTCGCCGGTGAAGGCCTCATAGAGCTCATCCACCACCA
>CAYFMB010000225.1:0-3464 GCA_964344095.1 uncultured Klebsiella sp. | reverse complement strand
CAGTGCGCCTGCGGCTTGAGACGTTGCTGGCCGCCGCGACTGATCAGTCCTGGGCTCAAAGACGATCGTCAACCGACAAAGCCCCTGCGCTGCAGGGGCTTTTTTGATGGACACGCCGCTCAGGGTCGGGCCGTCACTCAGCCACAGCTTCGACAGCCGCCGCAATGGCGGCTTTTTGCTGGGTGTCATAGCCCCAGCGCTCCAGAAAGGCCACGTCGTCGCCCTGGTTGTGGGCCGCGGCAGCCAGCAACGTCTCAAGCCGCAGGCGCACTGTTTCGCTGGGCAGGAGCCGCAGCAGCTCGGTGCAACGGGCGGCCACCCGCTCGGAAGCCCCCTGCTGGCTGGTGTCGCCCGCGCGCTGGTGATGCAGGGCCATGGCCGTGCTCATGGCCAGGTTGCGGGCGCTGAGATCCACCACTCCCTCGCCAGCAGCAGCCAGCTGGGCCACCAGTGCCTCGGGCAGCCGGTCCATCAGTGGGCAGTCACCCGCCAGGCTCACCACAAAGAAACCTCGGGCGCCGTCACGGCTGGCCACCAGTTCAGCCACCCGATCGGCCAGCACTTCATCGCTGAGCTCACCGTTCTCCCAGAGGCCCAGCCACTGGGCGGTGATCTCCATGGCCTGCTGAAAGGTGGGCTCCTGAGGGGTCGCTTGCGCAGCAACGGTGTTGGTCATCGCAACGGTGGGTGGGCGGCCTCAATCAAGGCAGGGCCTGGTTGATGGTGGTCGGGCCACCCTAGTGTTTGCAGTTGATCTGAGCGCTGGATCGGGCCAGTTCGGCTCCGCTGGAAGGGACTGAATGCTGTCCACTGGTGGACTAGGACTTGGCAAGGACTTGGCAAGGTCCGAGCAGACAAGGCATGGCCAAAGCACCCTTGCGTACTTGACCATGGTCATGACCATGGTCAAGTACAGCAGTGCAACGGCACCGACCCAACCGCAAGGGACGCCGATCCGTAGGGTGAAGGCATGGAGTCAGCCTCACCTGGCGAATCGATCCCGCCGTTTCCCGACCTAAGCGATCTGCCGGCAGACGCCTGTGCAGATGCCGATGCGGGCAGCGGCTTCCAACTCGGTCAGAGCCCAGAGGGCTTTCGCTCAGGCTTTGTGGCGCTGGTTGGGCGCCCCAACGTGGGTAAATCGACCCTGCTCAACGAGCTAGTGGGCGAGAAGGTGGCAATCACCTCGCCGATCGCCCAGACCACCCGCAACCGGCTGCGGGCGATTCTCACCACGGCCTCAGCCCAGCTGGTGTTGGTCGACACCCCAGGCATTCACAAACCGCACCACCTGCTGGGCGAGCGCCTGGTGCAGAGCGCCCGCGGCGCCATCGGCGAAGTGGACCAAGTGCTGCTGCTGGTCGATGGCAGCCAGAGCGCCGGCCGGGGCGATGGCTTCATCGTCGAGCTGCTGGCCCGCACCAAAGTGCCCGTCCAGGTTGCCCTCAACAAGTGGGACCTGGTGCCCCCCGACCAGGCCGCAGCGCTTGAGGCCAGCTACCGCACACTGCTGGCGGGTGAGGGCGAGCGCCCGCCGCTGGAGTGGCCACTGCACCGGGTCAGCGCCCTCAGCGGCGATGGCACCAGCGCCCTGGTGAACGCCCTGGCTGCCCAGCTGCCCGAAGGCCCGCATCTGTACCCACCCGATGCGGTCAGCGACCAGCCCGAGCAGCTGCTGCTGGCCGAGCTGATCCGCGAGCAGGTGCTCACCCATACCCGCGAGGAGGTGCCGCACTCGGTGGCGGTCCAGATCGAGCGCATCGTTGACGACGGCCCGCGCACAGCCGTGCTGGCCACGGTGCTGGTCGAGCGCAGCAGCCAAAAGGGGATCCTGATCGGCAAAGGCGGGCAGATGCTCAGGCAGATCGGCAGCGGCGCCCGCGCCCAGATGCAGAAGCTGATCAACGGGCCCGTCTACCTCGAGCTGTTTGTCAAAGTCGTGCCGGGCTGGCGCCGCAGCGCCGCCCGCCTGGCCGAGCTGGGCTACCGGGGCGACAGCTGAGAGAATCGCCGCCATGAGCGACACCCCCGTCACACCCGGCGACTTCCCGCCCTTGACCATCGAGGCCTTTCTGCGGTTCTGCGCCGGCGAGTGGATGAGCCTGCGCAGCCAGTTGCTACTCGGCCTGGCCAGCGATGCCTCTGAAGAGCACAGCGACGGAGCCAGCGACGAGGCCTGGCACAGCAGTGAGCGGGGAGAGCTGGTGGTGCAGTACGTCGAACAGGACGGTCCGGGCGGTCTCGAGGTCGCCCCCAAGCGAGACGGGGCTCTGCAACCAGCCACCCGGTTGGTGTTCGCGGCCGATGGGCGCTTTCACACCAGCGGCGGCAACGAAGGGGGCTGGACCCTCTGGCCTGACGGCAGCCTGGAGTTGGTGCTCAACGCCGGGGGCGTTGAAGTGCGCGAAAAAATCTGGTTCACCAAGCCCAACCTGCGCCTGCGCTCGACGATCGAGAACCGTGCTGACGGCAGCCCTGGGCGCGCCAGCTTCAGCTCCGAGATTCGCCGCGTCAGCCGCCCCGCGTGATGCGTCTCGATGTGGTGAGCCTGGCCCCCGAGGCCCTCGCCCCACTGCTGCACCTGGGTGTGATCGGCAGGGCCTTTGATGCCGGCATCGCTTCGCTGCACACCCACAACCCACGCGATTTCGCCACCGACAAGTACCGCAAGGTCGACGACGAGCCCTACGGCGGCGGGGCAGGCATGGTGCTCAAACCCGAGCCGGTGTTCGCCGCGCTCGAGGCGATCCCGGTATTGCCGCGGCGGCGCACCCTGTTGATGAGCCCCCAGGGCCGAGTGCTCGAACAAGCCGACCTGCGCCGCTGGGCCAACGGCTTTGACCAATTGGTGCTGCTCTGCGGCCACTACGAGGGCTTCGACGAGCGCATTCGCAGCCTTGCCGACGAAGAGGTCTCCCTGGGGGACTTTGTGCTCACCGGCGGCGAGCTTCCCGCCGCGGTGATCATCAACGGCGTGGTGAGGCTGTTGCCGGGCACGGTGGGCACCGCCAGCTGCCTCGACGACGAGAGCCACAGCGCCGGCCTGCTGGAGCATCCCCATTACACCAGACCCGCCGAGTTTCGAGGCATGACGGTGCCCGAGGTGCTGCGCAGCGGCGACCATGGCGCCATCGCTCGCTGGCGGGCGCAGCAGCAGCAACAGCGCACCCAGGAGCGCCGCCCCGACCTCTACGCCCGCTGGCAGGAGCAACAGCAGGAGCAGTGACGACTGAGCTGGCTGTTTCGCCCCGTCCACTGTGATGCTGGCATCGCAACAGTGGCTGCCGGATTCGACAACCCTGCATAGCCTGCAGCAAGCTTCACACCAACGATGAAACGCCTGCTGCTGCTCGCTGTGATCAGCGGAACACTGCTCACTGGTCTTGGTGCGGGCGCCTGCGAGAAACATTTGCGCGGCCACAACAACAGCGCCGACAGTGCGGCTGAAAGCAGCAACCGCTAGC
>CAYFMB010000224.1:0-3465 GCA_964344095.1 uncultured Klebsiella sp. | reverse complement strand
CCTTGTGGGGCTTGTCCTTGAGCTTGGGCAGCGGAATCGACAGCAGGCTCATCAGGTCGTCGAGGCCCAGGGGGCCATTGATGCGATAGAGGTCCTCGGGCTCGACATTCATGCCCTCCATCAGCAACTGCACGACGTCGTCGGGCATCTCATCGGCGACCTCAAGCCGCACCACTTCGCCGCCGCGCTGCCGTTTGCGTAGTCCTTCTTCAATCGCCTCCATCAGATCGTCGGCTTCGAGGTCGCGCAGTTCCAGGTCGGCGTCGCGGGTCACCCGGAAGAAGTAATGACCCTCCACCTCCATGCCGGGGAACAGCAGCTCGAGGTTGAAGGCCACGACCTGCTCGAGCGGAACGGCGGTGTAGACGGGTTCGGGCTGGCGGCCGCTGAGCTCGATCGGGATCTGCAGGAAGCGCGGCAGGATTTTCTGCGGCACCTTGACGCGGGCGAATTCCCGTTGGCCGCTGTCGGGATCGCGCACCAGGGCCGCCACGTTGAGGCTCAGGTTGCTGATGAATGGAAAGGGGTGCGATTGATCGACGGCCAACGGCGTCAGCACCGGGAAGATGGCGCGCTTGAAGGTGGCATCGACCCATTCCCGTTGCCGTTTGTTGAGGCGGGTGTAGTCGATCAGATCAACGCCGTACTCCCGCAGGTGACGCTTGAGCGAATGGCGGTAATGCTGTTGCTGCAGGTCAAGCAGGGGCCTGAGCTTGGCCTGGATCGCCTCGAGCTGTTGCAGTGGGGTGAGGCCGTCGTCGCTGAGGGTGGTGATGCCGGCTTCGAGCTGGGACTTCAGCGAAGCCACCCGCACCATGAAGAACTCATCGAGGTTGTTGCTGAAGATGGCGCTGAACTTGGCCTGCTCCAGCAGTGGTGTGTGTTCGTTGAGGGCTTCGGCCAGGACGCGGTAGTTGAAGGCGATCCAGCTCAGTTCCCGGTTGATGACCAGTTCCGGTGCAATCACCGCCTCAACACTGTCGACGCCCATCGCCTTTCAATACGGCCGCCCTGGTCGCTGGCGTTACCGCTGCCTCTTGGGGCAAGGTAGCAATCGTGCTCCTTACCTTTGCGTCGTCAGGATCACTCCTGCTGGGTCGATGCCGTTCGATCGATGCCGCCGGCCACTAGCGTGATCACACCGAGTAGCAGCAGTGCTGCCAGCCAGAAGGGACTGCTGCGTCCCATGGTTTCGTAGGCCAGACCGGCCAGGGGCGGCCCCACGAAGCTGCCCAGACTCTGCAGGCTCTGCAGGCTTCCCAGGGCCGAGCCCTGGCCGCTGCTGCTGAGCCGCCGTGACACCAGCGCCCGCAGGCAGGGCGTCACCAGACCGGTGCCCAGGGCCAGCAGCGACACTGCCGGAAACACCACCGCGGTGGCGTTCGAGCGGGCCGCCGCCGGGATCAGCAGGCAACCGGCGATCACCAGCCCCAGCCCTGCCAGGCTCAGTCGCCATTCACCGAAGCGCTGCACCAAGGGGCCAATCAGGCCCCCCTGGACCACCGTGGCGATCACCCCCACCACCAGAAAGGCGGCGCCGGCCAGGCCGGGGCCCCAGTCAAAGCGCTGCTTGAAATACAGCACCAGGATCGCGGTGAAGCCGTTGAAGGCCAGAAAGAACAACAGAAAGGCCGCGCACAGGCGGCGCACCTGTGGGTTGGCGAACACCTCAGCCAGCCGGTTGATGGGCTGCAAGTCGCGTTTGCGCGGCAGGGCGATGCGCGCCTCAGGGGGGTGCGTCTCAGGCAGCAGCGTCAGCACCAGAACCAGGTTGAGGGCGGCGATGCCGACAGCCACCAGCAGCGGCAGGGTCACGTTGATGCGCCCCAGCAGGCCGCCGGCCGCGGGCCCCAGGATGAAGCCCAGGCCAAAGGCCACACCGATCAGTCCAAAGGCTTTGGCGCGCTTTTCCGGAGGTGAGATATCGGCCAACACCGCCCCGGCAGTGGCGGCGGTCCCACCACTGACGCCATCGATCAGCCGCGCCACAAACAACAGACCCAGCGGCACGCCGGCAGCCTTGGCCGCTGGGGCCAGGCTCTGCCAGGGCAGGGACAGCGTCAGTGAAAACAAGCCCAGGCCGAGCACCGAGCCGGCCACGCAAGCGGCGATCACCGGTTTGCGCCCATAGCGATCGCTCAAGGCGCCGATCAGGGGTGTGAAGGCGAACTGGGCCACGGCATAACTGCCGGTCAGCAGTCCCAGCACGCGGCCGTCAGCGGTGAAGCTGGCCAGCAAAAACGGCAGCAGTGGAAAGATCAGCGTTTCGCCCAGCCGATCGTTCAGCAGGGTGAGAAAGGCGCAGAGGTAGGTGGAGGGGCGCGAGAGGCGCAAGGGGTTGCCGGGGCCCGGCGCAGGTGGTCTTGACTCTGACAGGCTGATCGAAGCACCCCAGTGCTGCAGGACTGATCTGCTTGACCTACAAAGCCAGCAGAGCCGTGGGTCCCATGCTGCAACCGATCGTCGTGACCACCACGTTCACGATCGAGGGCTACGCGATCCGTGAGTACAAGGGCCTGGTGCGCGGCATCGTCGTGCGCTCACCCACCCTGGTGCAGGGTCTGCTGGGAAGCCTCAAGCAGATCGTCGGCGGTCGCATCGGCGCCTACACCGAAATGTGTGAGCAAACACGCGAGGCAGCGTTCACCCAGATGGTTGAACACGCCCTGCTGCTCGGAGCCAATGCCATTGTCGGGGCCCGTTACGACGGCTCTGACATTGGTGGCAGCAGCGCCGCCTCCGAGGTGCTCTGTTACGGCACGGCGGTGGTGGTGGAGAAGCTGGCGGAGGCCTTGCCGCAGCGGCCTGCGGCCAAACCCGAGCGGTCTGGTTATCTGCCGGACGTCTGAGTCGCCAATCCAGTTGCCTCGTCCGTGCTGATCAGATCAAAGTCGCGCAGGGCGTTGGGCAGGTTCCGGTGTTCATGGCCCGGATGGCTCAGCTTCACGAGCGCAAAACGCTGCAGTTCATTGAGCGTTGACCAACCCGCTTGATGCAGGCTGATTTGCAGCTCATGGCAGGACTGCAGCAGCGTTTGCGGCCAGTGATCGACTTGCTGCCAGGGCTCTTCATGGGGGCGGGGCAGGCTGCCGGCCTGGCCGGCGCTGAGCGTTGCCGTGCGCTCCAGCAGGTGCGTGCGCAGCGCCTCGATTGCTGCATCATCATCGGGCCACTGCAACAGGGCGTCGCGTTCGCCGGCGCTGAGCTCACGCCAATGGCTCAGTTTGAGCTTGACGCCGGCTAGATCCAGCTTGCGCCGCACCGCCATCGGGATGCAGCGCAGGTCGGCGGTGAAGTCGGCTTCAAAGGCGAAGCACTGGTTGTGCAGAGCCGGTGTGGCCATGGCGATGGCGTGAAGCTGATGGCTTCAATCTGCAGCGGCGCGGGCCAAGCTGGGCATTCCCGTTGCGTCTGTGATGGCTGAGCTGACCCATCTCAATGCCGCCGGCGAGGTGCACATGGTCG
>CAYFMB010000223.1:0-3480 GCA_964344095.1 uncultured Klebsiella sp. | reverse complement strand
GCCGTAGACGTAGTCGTCGAGGTTGAAGCTTGCCGCCACCACATGGCCATCGTCGTCGCGCTTTGACCAGGTCTCTGCGCTGACAACGCTGGCCAGTGCTGGGTCGTTGAGCCGATTCAGCAGTGAGGTCCCTGCCGTAGGCCCATGCAGATGCTTCAGCAGCAGTGGCAGCAATTCAGCCTTGAACGGGCGGTTGCAGATCTGTTGGTAGAACCCCGGATCGCAGATCAGGCGGACCGCCAGCGCATCATCGATGGCCGCAGCGATGACCGGCTCTGACGCTGCAACCTCTTCGCAGGGGCCGGCACGCAACAGCGAGGCCAAGCCAATCCAGCTGCCGGGCCCTAGTTTTTCAACCGTGACTAGCCGGTTGTCGATATGGCTGAGCAGACGCGCTGAGCCCTCGAGGATGAGCAGGACCTCGGCCGGAATGGCGTCGGCCCGGGCCAGATTTTGGCCAATGCCAAATTGCCGCAGGCTGGCGCTGCGCAGCACTTCGTGGCGCAGTGCTTCAGGCAGCTCGGCCAGGGCCGGTTGCGCCGACAGCAGGTCCAGTTCGGTCGACTTCGTCATGCGTCCAGTCTCGCGCTCAAAAATTGCAGCTGGCGTCGCACCTCAGTTTGAAGCCAGTCATCGAACAATTCGCGGGACATCGCTAATTGGATGTCTTCGTTAAAGGTTGAGGGCGTCAAGCTCTCAACACGCACCACGAGCCACCAGTCTTCGACCTGGAAGGGTTCGAGCAATTGACCAGGGGTGCTGCTGCGCAGGCGCTCGACCAGGTTGGGATGCCCCTGGGTCAAGGAGACCGGCCCAACAATGCCGCGAGTCTGCTGTTCGGGCCCTTCGCTGTAGCGCTGGGCTAACTCAGCGAAGTCCGATTCGCCCTCGAGAATTTTCAGATAGAGCTCTCTGGCGATGCCCGCATCTTTCAGTCGGATCAGGCTGTAGACCACTTGGTCGAGTCGATCTTTGCGCCTGAGGAAATGGGCCTCGGCCTTGGCGCCAAACTCACCGATCCAGAGTTTCTGGAGTTTTGCCGGCAGCAAAAAAATTTGCTCGAGTGAATCAGGCGTCAGAAGATTGACTTGTGTGTAAGCCTTCAGCTCATCTTCACTTTCGAAGCCGTTCTGCTCAACGAAATACTGGAAGCACGCTTGCTTCTCGTCGTTGCTCAGTTCAATAGGGCCTGTCAGCGTTTGAATGATATTGGCTTGAATGGCGTCATGGAGGAGGCGATGCTCGGCTAGCCAGCGCAGCGTTTCGATTGGCAGGTCTGGTGGATTCAGCGACTCGAGCATGGAGTATGGAGATGTGTCGTTGAGACGTTCCCGCTAAGGCCTCGTGCCGGACTATGGCCAAGGGGAACAGCAGGTCGCTGTTTTTAGGGCATAACCACTTTAGATCGCCTGTCGCAGTTGACACTGTCTTAGGCGCGCTCAAATGCGATCAACCGTGAGAAATAAAAGGGGGCCTTGTTGAGGCTGCGCCTCACCGGTTTGAACCCGCAGGCTGCAGCTGCGGCAACGATTCCCTGCTCCCGCAGGGTGTAGGCCCGGGTGGTCTTGCTGGGACCGGGGAACAGCTGACCGATGCCTTTGAGCAGCGCCAGCAGCGGCGTATATGGGGCAAAACTGACGATCAGGTGGCGCTCGGCCAGTGCGGCCAGATGGCGCACCATCTCCTCTGCAGCGGCCTGGGGGTAGTGGATGAAGACATCCAGGCAGATCACGGTGTCGTAGCGACCGGTCAGGCTTTCCAGGTCGGAGGCGTTGAAGCGCAGGCGCTCCTCTGAGATGCCGGCGCTCTGGGCGCGGCGACGGGCTTCGGCCACCATGGCTTCTGAGAGGTCGCTGGCGGCGATCGAGCCGGCCCCGAGCTGGGCCAGCGGCAGGCTCAGGCTGCCCACGCCGCAGCCCGCATCACAGAAGCTGCGGCTTGCCAGGTTGCCCTGCTCGCCCAGCCAGGTCAACACGTTGTCAACCGTTTTCTGGTGGCCGATCCGAATGTTGCGCTGCACCCGGTTGACCTCGGGGCTATCGCTGTAGATGCGGTTCCAGCGGTCAAAACCGGTGGTCTCGAAATAGCCCTTGACCTCTTGCTTCTCAGCCTGTTTCTCGGCCTGCAGATCCGTTGCTGCAGAGGCGCTGCTGGCCGGCGCGACGACGTCGGATTGCGGCATGGGAGAACTCAGGCGGGCCCAGGTTGGTGCGGCGGAACCTAGCGCGGTTCAGGGGCGGTGCTCATGGGCCCAGCGCCAGACCAGCCCGGTGGCTGTGGCGCTCCAGCGCAGTGACGTGCCGAGGGGCCGGCCTAGCAGCAGCTCGCGCACGCTGCGCCGTTCTCCCAGCACCCGCCGGGGCAGCACGGTGGCGGCAGCAATGGCACGGCCGGCATCGCCGCCCCAGCCCACCAGGCGGCGCACGCCCTCGAGCAGGGGCAGGGTCACCCCGGCCAGGGTGCCGTCGGCGAGACGGCAGCTGCCATCGGCCACGATCAGCAAGCGCTCGTCCCAACGGTGCTGGCCCTCACCCAGGCCGTAGGGAGCCAGGGCGTCGCTGACCAGCACCAGCTGCTCGGGGGCCAGCCGCTGCAGCAACACAGCCATGCTGGGTGCCACATGCACGCCATCGGCGATCAGCCCCAAGGCGATGCCGCCGTTGAGCAGAGCAGCTGCCAGGGGCCCGGGCTCGCGGTGATGCAGCCCCGGCATGGCATTGAAGCTGTGGGTCACCAGGCCCACGCCACTGGCAAAGGCGGCTGCGGCTTGGCTTTCGCTGGCGGCGCTATGGCCCAGGCTCACGGCGATGCCGAGGCGCCGCAGCTCGGCGATGACCCCGGCGGCGCCCTCGAGCTCGGGCGCCAGGGTCACCAGGGCGATCTCGCGTTCAAAGCCGCCGATGCGTTGTTGCAGCGCCTCCAGGCTGGGGGCGGCCAGGTGCTGCTCGGGGTGGGCGCCGCGCCGTTCGTATGCCAGAAACGGGCCTTCCAGGTGGGCGCCCAGCAGCTGGCACTGGTCTGGCTGGGTGTGGCGGCGGGCGTCGGCCAGCACCGCCAGGGCCTGGCGCAGCGGTTCAACGCCGCAGGTCACCAGAGTGGGGCAAATGGCCTCGACGCCATCGCGCCACAGCAGCGCCTGCAGGTCAGCCAACTTGGGCAGATCAGCGCTCTCCAGTTCGGGAAACGCCAGGCCCAGGCCGCCGTTGATCTGCAGGTCGACGCCCATGGGGCTGAGCCAGTCACCGCCCCAGTCGTCGCCGGCGGCGGCAGCCCCGGCCGCAATGGGCTCGATCGCGGCGATCAGTGGCTGCGGGCCGTCTGTCAGCCCGACGCGCCAGCGCTGGCCCGCGCCATGCCGGCAGCGGCGGGCCTCGGGCAGGCGTACACCAGTGAGCCAGCGCATCGGCAACGGGGTGCTGGCGGCGGCGCCAGGGCGGGTCGACAATGCCAGTCTTGCTGCTGGTTTGCGCGTTGGTGGTG
>CAYFMB010000222.1:0-3520 GCA_964344095.1 uncultured Klebsiella sp. | reverse complement strand
TGCCGTTCTCGCGGGCGAAGCGGATGTAGTCCCACACCACCAGGAAGTAGGTGGGAAAGCCCATCTGCTCCATGACCTGAAGTTCGAAGTCGAGCCGTTCGCCATAGGTGGCGTCGAAGGCTTCACCGTCCCCTAGTCCCAGGCGAGCGCGCAGCCCCTCCTCGCTGACGTGGCGCAGATAGCTCGGCGCCGTGAACCCATCAGGGATCGGGAAGCGCGGCATCTGGTAGCGACCCAGGATGTCGTAGTCCTCCACCTTCTCGGCCACGCGGACGGTGTTGGCGACGGCCCGCTCGATCACGCCCGCTTCGAGGTGATCGCCGAAGAGCTGCAGCATCTCGGCTTCGCTCTTGATGTATTCGGTGCCGGTGTAGCGCAGGCGCTTCTCGTCGCTAATCAGCTTGCCGGTCAGCACGCACAGCAGGGCATCGTGGGCCTCCACATCGCCGACGCTCAGATAATGGGCGTCGTTGGTGGCAATCAGTTCGATACCCAGCTCGGCGCCGATTTTGGCGATCTCGCTGTTGACGATGCGGTCCTCGATGCCGCCGTGGTCCTGGATCTCCAGGTAAAAGTCCTCAGCGAAGACCTCCTGGTACCAGCGGGCGACCTCGCGTGCCACCTCTGGCCGCCCCCGCAGAATCGCCTGGGGGATCTCGCCACCCAGGCAGGCAGTGGCCACCATCAGACCTTCGCTGTGGGCCTTGAGCGTGTCCTTGTCGATGCAGGCGCGGGCAAAGATGCCGCGGCCGCGCATGCCACGCAGGTGGCTCATGCTGGTCAGCTTGACCAGATTGCGGTAGCCGACAGCGTTCTTGGCCAGCACCACCAGGTGGTAGCGGCGCTCTTTCTTGGGGGGATTGGGGTCATCAAGGGAGCCATTGATGACATACATCTCGTTGCCGATGATCGGCTTGATGCCGGCCTTGCTGCAGAGCTTGAGCAGCTCGATAGCGCCGTACATGACGCCGTGATCGGTGAGCGCCAGGGCGGGCATGCCGAGCTCGACTGCCCGCTCCACCATGGCCGGCAGTTGGCTGGCTCCATCGAGCAGGCTGTAGTCGCTGTGGTTGTGGAGGGGAACAAACGCCACAGAACCAGCCAAGGGGGCACCCCAACCTAGGCGAGGACCACCAGATCTGGTGTCTTGCGCTGGTTCAGGGCACCAGGGGTGCCTGGGGGCGCTGCTCCATGATCCGCGCCGCCATCTCGTAGTGATGGGCCACTTGCAGCACCCGCTCCTCGGCCAGCACATTGCCGATCAGCTGCAGGCCGATGGGCAGTCCCTGGCTGTCAAAGCCGCAGGGCACGTTGATCGCCGGCAGGCCCGCCAGGTTGGCAGGAATCGTCAGCAGGTCGGCCAGGTACATGGCCAAAGGATCGTCGGCGTGGGCGCCGAAGCCAAACGCGGTGCTGGGCGAGGTGGGGGTCAGCAGCACGTCAACTCCGGCAAAGGCGGCGTCGAAGTCGCGGCGAATCAGGGTGCGCACCTGCTGCGCCTTCTTGTAGAAGGCGTCGACATAACCGGCCGACAGGGCATAGGTGCCGATCAAGATGCGGCGCTTGACCTCATCGCCGAAGCCCTCCGAGCGGCTGCGAGAGGTCATCTCGGCCAGCGAGGCGCTGTCGTCAGCGCGGTAGCCATATTTGACGCCGTCGTAGCGGGCCAGATTGGCGCTGGCCTCCGATGGGGCGATCACGTAGTAAGTGGCGATGCCGGCGTTGAAGCGGGGGCAGCTGACCTCCACCAGCTCACAGCCCAGGGCTTCGAGCTGCGCAGCGGCGGCCATGACCGAGGCCTTGACCGCCGGATCGAGCCCCTCCTGCTCAAAGCATTCTTTGATCAGGCCCACCCGCAGGCCCTTGACCGGTTGGTCGAGCGCCGCGACGTAGTCGGGCACCGGTGCTTTGAGGCAGGTGGCATCGCGCGGATCTTCGCCGGCGATGACCTGTAGCAGCTCGGCGGTGTCAGCCACGCTGCTGCTGAAGGGCCCCACCTGGTCGAGTGAGCTGGCGAAGGCCACCAGGCCCCAGCGGCTGACGCGGCCGTAGGTCGGTTTCATGCCGACCACGCCGCAGAAAGCCGCCGGCTGGCGGATTGACCCGCCGGTGTCCGAGCCCAGGGAGGCGACGCATTCGCCGGCTGCCACAGCAGCGGCACTGCCGCCTGAGCTGCCCCCCGGTACCCGTTCCGGGTTCCAGGGGTTGCGACTGGGGCCAAAGGCTGATGTCTCGGTCGAGCTGCCCATGGCGAACTCGTCGAGGTTGGTCTTGCCCAGCAGTACAGCGCCGGCCTGCCAGAGCCGCTCGGTCACCGTCGACTCGTAGGGCGGCACAAAGTTCTCCAGCATGCGGCTGGAGCAGGTGGTCGCAATCCCCTGGGTGCAGAGGTTGTCCTTGATCGCAAGAGGGATGCCGGCCAGGGGTGGCAGGGTCTCACCGGCTGCACGGGCGGCGTCAATGCGGTCAGCATCGGCCCGGGCCCGCTCGCGGGTGACCTCCAAAAAGGCGTGGACCGTCTCGTCGACGGCGTCGATGCGGGCCAGGTGGTGGTCGGTGAGCTCCCGCGCCGAGACCTCACCGTTGCGCAGTTGCTCGCGCCATGCGGCAATGCCCATCCACCCTGTCTTCAGCTGCTGGGACGCTATCAGCCGGGCGCGATCAGAGCGCTTCGGTGAACGGTTCGCCGCGGCGGGTGCGCACCAGTTGGTGATGCATGTCGCCGGGGGCCTCCGAGCTCAGGTCAGCCAGGAAGGCCGGCAGCTCGGCCTCCAGGGTGCTGCGCCGCACGAAGGGGCCGAACCAGTAGGTCACGTTGGGAGAGCGGGTCTCCACCTTTGCCCACCAGGCCAGCCCCAAGCCGTTGGCGCAGCTGCGCACGGGCTGCAACAGGGGATTCATCAACGGCACGGGCGGCAATAACTCCCATTGTGCCGTGATCAAAGACTGATGTCGCTGGCGAAGTTGGGGTTGTTGGCCTTGTTGGGTTCTGCCTCGCTCCAGGGGCTCGATGGGAGGTCGGTGGCCGCGGCTTGCGCCTCGACCTCGGGCAGGGTTTGCACCTGGGTGTCGTGTTCGCGCTCGAGCGGTTCGACGACGGGCTCAATCGCTGGTTCAGCGCTGCTGCGACTGGGGAGTTGGGGCCGTTGGATGCGGGGTGCTGGCGACTGGCCGCTGAGCCCGCGCATCCAGCCACGCCGGGCTACCTCGTACAGCAGCAGGGCTGTGGCCACCGAGGCATTGAGGCTGGGGGTGGCGCCGCGCAGGGGGATGCGCACCAGCTGGTCGCAGCTGCGCCGTGTCAGCAGTGAGAGGCCATCGCCTTCTGAGCCCGTCACCACCACCAGTGGACCTTCGAGGTCGGCTTCTTCCAGGCTCAGGTTGCCCTCGGCCGCCAGTCCCACCACCCGGTAGCCCTCCTGTTTGAGCGTGTCGAGGGCGCGGTTGAGATTGACCACGCGGGCTACGGGCAGGTGCTCCAGGGCGCCGGCGGCCACCTTGGCCACCGAGCCGGTGAGGC
>CAYFMB010000221.1:0-3524 GCA_964344095.1 uncultured Klebsiella sp. | reverse complement strand
ACACGATCACGTCGGCGTCGGTGGCGGCGGCCTTGCGCGAGAGCTCCAGCGAATCACCGATGAAATCGGCGATGTCCTGGATGGCGTCGTCCTGGTAGTAATGCGCCAGGATCACTGCATTGCGCTCTTTGCGCAGCCTTTCGATGGCAGCACGGTGCTCAGCGTCGCTGACGCCGGCGCTGTGGCCTGTGCTCTGGGAGGCAGCAAAGACCACGCCGTCAGCCCCTGGGCGAAGATGGGAGCACCCTAGTCATGGGCGCCCATGCAGCTGGCCATTGCGGGAGATCTGCACGGCCAGTGGGACTCGAGCGATCACGCCCTGCTGGCCCTGCTGGCCCCTGACGCGCTGCTGGTGGTGGGTGATCTGAGCGACGGCAAGCCGCGCATTCCGGCGCTGCTGCGTCAGCTGACCGAGCAGCAGTCGCTGCCGCTGGCCTGCGTGCTGGGCAACCACGACAGCGGCAGGGATCCGTCGGGCCGCACCATGGCGCGGCAGCTCGACGCCCTGGGCCCGCTGCACTGCGGCTGGGGCCTGCGAGAGTTGCGGCCGCCTGGGCTTGCGGTGGTGGGCGCACGTCCCGGCACCGCCGGCGGCGGATTCCACCTGTCGTTGGGGTGTCAGGCGGCATTTGGCCCGGTGAGCCTCGAGCAGTCGGCCGAGCGCATCGTGGCGGCGGCAACGGCGGCCGATCCCACCCTGCCCCTGGTGTTGCTGGCCCACAGCGGCCCCTCGGGACTGGGCAGCGAGCCCGCTGACATTTGCGGTCGCGACTGGAAGCCACCTGCCTGCGACTGGGGTGATCAAGATCTGGCCCTGGCGATCGATCGCATTCGCCGCCTGCGGCCGCTGCCTTTGGTGGTGTTTGGCCACATGCATCACCGCCTCAAGCGCGGCGCCGGCGAACGGCGCACGTTTGCGCGGGATCGCGCCGGCACCGCCTACCTCAACGCGGCCTGTGTGCCCCGCCATTTGGTCGATGAGGCCGGCGTGGCCTTGCGCCACTTCAGCTGGGTGGAGCTTGACGGCGATGGCTTGCGCAGCGCGGCGCACCGCTGGTACAGCCTCGACGGACGCCTGCGGTACGAAGAGCGGCTCTTCACGCGGGCCGAGACCACTGCACCCGCCCTCAGTGCTGCAGGCCCATGCTGATCGTCGCCTGCATTAGCGCCCATGGCTATGGCCATGGCTCGCGCAGCGCCGCGGTGCTCAGCGCCCTGGCGGCGCGCCAACCGGCTTGGCGGCTGATCATGTCGAGCGCCTTGCCCCGCAGCTTTCTGCAGTTGGCCCTGGGGCCCGTTCCGTTTGACCACCGCCCCTGCCAGTGGGATGTGGGGGTGATCCAGGCCGATGCCTTGGGTTCCGATCCGGCTGCGACCCTGACGGCACTGGAGGCCTTGGAATCCCGGCTGCCCGCCCAGATTGAGATCGAGGCCGCCTGGATCGAGGCCCAGCGCAGCAGCCCAGACGAGCCTGTGCTGGTGTTGGGCGATGTGCCGCCGGCAGCGGCGCAGCTGGCCCGCCGGCTTGGCTCACCCCTCGTCTGGCTGGCCAGCTTTGGCTGGGAGGCGATCTATGGGCCCATGGGGCCTGCTTTCACCCGATGGGCCGAGGCCGCCCTGGCCGCCTACCGCCAGGGGCAGTTGCTGATCCACTGCCCCCTGGCGATGCCGATGGCCTGGGGGATTCCTGAGGTCGGCGTGGGCCTGACGGCCTCCAGACCTCGGCTCGCGGCAGAAGCCCTGGCGAGGCTGGCTCGCGAGCTTGCGTTGCCCGAGAGCCGCGCTGCTGCCAGCCCCACTAGCGATCCCGCTGCTGTTGATCGAGATCGCTGCGTCTTGATCAGTTTTGGCGGCATGGGCCTCGATCTGGCGGCGGCGCCGCTGGGGCGCTGGCCCGACCATGTGTTCATTGGCCCGGACGCGGCCCTGGCGTGCCATCCCAACGGGCGGATGCTGCCTGAGGGCCTGCGGCCCCTGGACCTCATGCCCCTCTGCGGTCGCTTGATCACCAAACCGGGCTACAGCAGCTTCTGCGAAGCGCTCAGTCAAAACGTCGGCATTCATCTGGTGCAGCGCGACGGCTTTGCCGAGGCGGCGGTGCTCCAGAACGACTTGCAGAACCATGGCAGGCATCGCCTGCTGAGCCGCGAGGCCTTTGTCAGCGGTGACTGGCAGCTGGATCAACCGCTGTTGCCGCCCCGCCTTGGCCCGCTGCCGGCCGCCGGCAGCGAGCAGGCTGCCGAGGCGATCGAGGCTCTGGCTCTCGCCCAAGGCTGAGCGGCCTGGACGTCATCGGGCTTGCCGAAATCGGTTCGGTGCGGCACATTGGCGCAGCTTTTTGTCCGTTCGCTGCCCCTGCCTCCGCGTCTGGCTACCGAGCCGGCGCTGCCATTGCCGTCTGCCTGATTCGTTTTGCTGTTGACCCGTCGTCGCTTCGCTTGCGCTGGCCTGTTTCTGGCCTCCCTGGCGACCCCGATGCTGGCTGTGCTGCCCGTTGCAGCCCAGAACCAGATCCCAACCGCTGCTCCGCTGTCAGATCTGGCGATGCTGGAAGCCCTGCCCCAGGGTCAGCGCATTTTTGCGATCACACCCGAGCGCCGCGCCCTGCTCAACACCATTCGCTATGCCGAGGGCACCTGGGCCAAGGGCAGTGATCTGGGGTATCGCATCCTGTTTGGCGGCAGCCTGGTCGAATCACTCGACCGCCACCCCAATCGGGTGATGCGCACGGCGGGCTACGCCAGCGCCGCGGCTGGGGCTTATCAGTTCATGCCCTTTACCTGGGACCTGGTGGCCCGCGCCCTGGGTCTGTCGGTGTTTCATCCGGAGGCGCAGGATCAAGCGGCCCTGTTTCTGGTGCAGCGTCGCGGTGCTCTCGAGCTGGCTGATCAAGGCGAGCTCACGCCCATGCTGGTGGCGAAGCTGGCCCCCGAATGGGCGTCGTTCCCGAATTTGCGCGGCTTGAGCCACTACGGCCAGCCAGTTCGTCGCTTTGCCGATCTCAAACGCTTTTACGACGAGAATCTCAACCGTTTGCGCGCTGCCCTCGGGCCCAGCACTCCGCCGGCTCTGCCGTGTGAACCGGTGAACAGCCTGCGCTGCCGCATCGAAGCCCTGGAGGCCCTCGGCCCCCGTAGCCGCAGCTGAGCTCCTCCTCAGCTCTCGCCTTCTTTCAATCGCTCCCGCCCGACGGTGTTCTGGGCGATCAGGTAGGCCGCCACGATCGCTCCGGCAAAGCCCAGCGCGTTGCGGACGAGCGGCAACAGATCGGGAGTGCGGGTGACGATCGGCGCCACACCAAACACGCCAAACAAGATCACCCACAGGGGGCTCAGCAGCAGCACCCAGGCCCACTCGACCAGGCGACCCTTTTGGCGGGGGTAGGCGGCAAAGCCAACGATCAGACCACCGAGAATTGAGGTGCCCAGGGTCAGCACCCACTGCTCGGTGGGCAGGCCCGGCACCACCTGGCAGCCGCCGATCTCGAGGCAGCCCTTGACCGTGTGGAGGGCATCAACGATGGC
>CAYFMB010000220.1:0-3528 GCA_964344095.1 uncultured Klebsiella sp. | reverse complement strand
ACCGGCTGATCAGCTACCTGCTGGTGTTTCCGGTCTACCGGCTGCTGTTTCGCGGCCGCACCGGCGGCAATGCCAACGTCCCCCTCGAAGGGGCGGTGGTGGTGGTGGCCAACCACGGCTCCCACCTCGACCCGCCGCTGCTGGGCCATGCCCTGGGCCGACCTGTGGCGTTCATGGCCAAGGCCGAGCTGTTCAGGGTGCCGCTGCTGGGGCCGATCATCAGGGCCTGCGGGGCCTACCCCGTGGCCCGCGGCGCCAGTGACCGCGAGGCGATCCGAACCGCCACCGACCGGCTCGAGGAGGGCTGGGCGATTGGCGTGTTCATCGATGGCACCCGCCAGACCGATGGCCGCGTTAATGATCCCCAGCCCGGTGCAGCCCTGCTGGCCGCCCGCGCCGGGGTGCCGCTGCTGCCGGTGGCGATCATCAACAGTCACCGGGCCCTGGGCACCGGCTCCAAGCGGGCCAGGCTGGTGCCAATCCACATCCGCATCGGCACGCTGGTCCCCCCGCCGGCCAGCCGGCGCCGACCGGATCTTGATGCCGCCACCGCCGCCTGTCAGGAGCAGATCAACGCTCTGCTGGATCAGGGTCTGATCAGCGGACGCGAGCTCCGGCGACTCCCCCCAGCCAACGGGGAAGGTGCTCTGCCGCCCAGCTCCGCAGATCATGGCCACTGATCACCCACAGGGCTGAGCGCAGGCCGTCAAACCAGATCTTGCGGCGGGGCTCATGAATGCAACGCTGGCCGCAGCTCACCGCGATCGGCGTCAGATGGATGCCGCGGCTGCCGGCCACCAGCCGGCCCACCAACAGAGCCCGCTCCATGTGATCGCTGCTGGTGACCAGCAACGCATGGCGAATGCGGGCACGGCGCAGATCATCCACCAATGAGGTGAAGTTCGAGACCGTGTCCGACGCGCGGTAATCAAGCTGGACTTGGGACGACGGCAATCCCTCCCGCTGGGCGAACAACCATTGGGCATATTCGGGATTGCTGCCGCCGCTCACCACCACCGGCAGGTGGCGCTGGCGGGCCAGCTCGGCAGCAGCCTGCTCGCGGGCCACATCGCCTCCCAGCACCAGAATCATCTGCGGTTCGGGCGGCGCCGGCCACCACCAGCCCCGCGACAGCCACAGCAGGCCGCTGCCCACAGCGACCAAGAGCGCGGTACGCCCGGGCCTCCCGCGGCGACGCCTGGGCCGAGGGGAGCGACCAGGCCGCCGCGGCGGTGCCGTGCGCCTGCGGGGCGCAGCTGCTCTGGGTCTGGACGCAGGCATCAACTGGCGACCGGACTGGTGGGATAAATCGGCAGAACCGCCTGCCAGGGCGCGGGCAGGCTGCTCCGACCCGCGCTGATGCGCAGCAACTCGTGGACGTCGTCGAGAATCTGAACCTCGGCCTCCCGCTGAGCACCGGCCGGGAGGGGTGTTTCAGCGCCAAACAGGCGCGGTGACTCCAATTCAACGATGCCGCCGGGAACGCCGGGCTCAGGGCCATACAGACCGGCCACCACGCCACGACGGGCCAGGGTCTGACACAGCCAGGTGGGCTGATCCAGGCCCAGTCGGGCGGCAATCAATTGAAAACTGCTGATGCCGTCGAGGGGCAGCTGCAGCTGCTGGGCCAGGGTGCGCGCCAGCACCACGGTCAGGCGAGTGCCGGTGAAACCACCCGGCCCCAGGGCCACGGCCAGGCGACCCAGCTGGGTCCAGCGCTCGGCGGGCAGGACCTGTTCGATACAGCTGAGCAGCTGATTGGACAGCGCGCGGCCTAGGTCAAAAGCCTGCAAACGGGGCGGCTGCTCGGGCTGCGCCAGATCAAGCACGCCCACCCCCAGCACCGGGCTGGAGCTGTGCAAGGCCAGCAGCAGGCTCATGAGGGCACCGCTGCACCGGGACAAAGCCGCAACCAGCGACCTGGTTCGGCCTCAAAGCTGCCGCAGGCACGCACATCCCACTCGACACCGACGGCACCGTCCACCAGATCGCGCACCTGCACGTGAATGCGCGGGCTCTGCGGCGCAAAATCGGGCGTCGCGCTGAGGTGGGCCGCGCCGTGCTGACGCTCGACCGCGTGGTAGGCCTGACAGCGGTCGACCCAATGGCAATCCACGCAGATGCACATGCGGCCGCAGCCCTGCCAGACGCCCATTGTGCCGAGCGAGGCGGCTGCAAGCGAGCGGCTGTGGCAACGGCTGCAGCCTGAGCTCTGGCCGCTGCCGCTCGCGGCCCTGCCCGCCGGCAGCGCCATTGTCGGCGGGGCCGTGCGCGATGGCCTGCTGGGCCGCCTGCAGCAGCGCCCCGATCTGGACATCGTTGTGCCCCAGGGCGCCGTCGCGTTATGCCGGCGCCTGGCCCGACAGCTGGGGGGCAGCGCCGTCGTGCTCGATCAGGAGCGCGACATTGCCCGCCTGGTGCTGCGGGAGTGGACCTTTGATCTGGCCGCCTGGGAAGGCGACAGCCTCGAGGCCGACCTGAGCCGGCGCGACTACAGCATCAACGCCATCGCCCTGCCGTTGCAGCACGGCGCCCCGCTGCTAGACCCCTGCGGCGGTCGGGCGGCGCTGGAGCGACGTCGCCTCGAAGCCATCAGCGAAGCCAATCTGCGCAGCGACCCACTGCGGCTGCTGCGAGGCCTGCGGCTGGCCTGTGAGCTGGACTTCGCGCTCGACGCGCACACCCGTACCTTGATCGCAGCGCTGCAACCCCACCTAGCCGAGGTAGCCAGCGAACGGGTGCTGGCCGAGCTCGACAAACTGGCCGGCGCCCCGGCCGGTGCCGCTGGGCTGCTGCAGGTGGAGCGCAGCGGCTTGCTGAGCCCCTGGGTGCCGGCCGGCACCACCTTGCTGAGCCCGCTGGCGGGGTTGGACCCCGAGCGGGCCGAGTCCCTCGGCCTGAGCGGCGACGAGAGCAGCTGGGCCCTGCCCCTGGCGCGCATGGCCTGCCTGGCCGACGCCGCGACCCTGGCCAGGCTGCGCAGCAGCAGAGCCCTGCAAAAACGGGTGCAGCGGCTGCGCGACGGCTTGCAGCTGCTCGGCGGCCGCACCCCAGCGGCCCTGGCCGATGACGAACGCTTTGCCCTGCACCGCAACCTCGAGGCCGACCTGCCAGCGCTGCTGTTGCTGCTGCCCGACGGCAGCGACCAGAAGGCACTGCTGCAGCGCTGGCGCGATGCCGAGGATCCCCTCTGCCACCCGCGGCCACCACTCGATGGCGAACGCCTTCAGGAGCTGCTGCAGCGAGGCCCCGGCCCCTGGCTGGGGCAACTGCTGCTGCAGCTCAGCCAGGCGCGGGCCTTGGGCCAGCTGACGCCAAACGCCAGTGAAACCGAGGTTTTGAACCTGGCGCGCTGCCTGGCTGAGGCTGGGTTACAGCACACGCCGAACCGGCGACGTGATTAACTTTGTTGCGCAAAGGCGTTGAAGCAAGACAGCCCGCCCCAGCAAGTTCCCTTCTTTTCCCCCCCATGAGCGTTCGTCTCTATGTCGGCAACCTGCCGACCGCCTTTGATGCCAAAGAGCTTGA
>CAYFMB010000219.1:0-3534 GCA_964344095.1 uncultured Klebsiella sp. | reverse complement strand
CGGGGAAGACGCCGTCCTTGGGATGCAGGAACTCGGTGTCACCGCCGGGGAAGATTCGGTAGATCTTGTAATCCTCGATGCGGGGCTTGAACTTGGTGCGCAGCTGAGTACCCAGTGCCAAGCACTGCTCCTTGCGGGCGAAGTACATCAGGTTCTCGCCCTCGTTCATTTCGGCTGCGCCACCGGTGGGCAGCTCGAAGGCCTGGGCCTTGGAGCTGGTCCAGGTGATGGCGTACTTCTCTTCGGTCTCAGCGGCGTTGAGAAGTCCGCCGGTGCTGCCGATGTACTTCGGAAGTTGACCTTTCAGCTGGGTTGCGCTCATGGCGATGCCTAAAGGAATCGGCAGACGGTTCGGGCTGAAGCTAGCAGCGAGTTTTTGAGCTGCCGGCCGCTCGGGCTGCAGTCTTCACACCCGTCAACAAATCGGGAAGAACACCGTCAGGCCGCTGCCACTGCGCTCAGTTAGGCGTCCGCCCAGCTGCTGGAACAGGTGTTGGGTGGCTTGGTGGCTCAGCTGCAGGCTGCCCGTGCTGGGATTCCAGCTCAGCACAGGCCCCAGCAGCTGGCGCTGCTGGTTGCTCTCGCCGGCATCAGGTTGCAGCTGATCAGGGCCGGCGCAGCTCAGGTGCAGCTTGAGCCTGGGGCCAGCCTCCTGCAGGCTCAGATGCACATCGGAGCCGCTGGGCAGGTTGCGGCTGAAGCGATCGATCAGACCTCCGAGCATGGTTTCCAACCGGCTCGGATCGCTGAGCACCTGGGGCAGTGCCGCCGCCAGATCGAGTCTGAACTGCAGGCCGCGGCGGGAGAGCTGCCTCTGCCACAGCGGTTCCAGCTGGGTGAGCAGCTGCCCCAGATCGGTGCGGGCCAGGTGCTGGTGCGCGGCCCCGGCGGCGGCAGGGGGCTGGCGCTGCAGTTCGGCCGCCAGAAAGATCAGACCGAACCGGTCGATCTGTTCGCTGCATTCGCCATCGATTTGCTCCAGGCGCTGTCGCACGACGGCGGTGACGTCGCTGCGCCGCAGCAGCGAGCGAATCAGGGTGCGAATCGTGGCCAGGGGGGTCCGCACCTCGTGGGTCATCGCCTCCAACAAGGCCAGTTCGCCGCTGGCAGCGTCGCTGCTGGCCGGCTCAACCGGTCTGACGCTTTGCAGCGTGAGGCTGGGGGCCATCGCCGCCAGACGCTGGCTCAGCTTGGTCCAGAACTGCAGTGCCACACCTTCGTCGCTGTGCAGGGGCCCCAGGGCTTGCAGGCTCTGGCGCAGCGACTCGGCGGCGTCGGGTGCGCTCTGCTCCAACCGCCGGTGGATGAGCCCCAGGGCGCTCGAGAGCACGGCCGGCTCGAAGCGCACCAGCAGTCGCCGTGCTCCCGGGGCGCCGTCGACGGCCAGGGCCACCTGCAGCCCCGGGGTGATGACCATCAGCAGCGGATCGGTGCCATCGTCATCGCCCAGGGGCAAGCGGGTGAAGGGTTCAAGCGGCAGGGTCTCGCCGGTGCTGGCGCCTGGGCCCGACGGCAGCAGAGCCTGGGGGGCGCCCAGCAGGGCATCGAGTTCAGCGGGCGCCCATACCCATCCCTTGAGCTGGCGCAGCAGCCGCGGTTCATAGAGGGCCGGCAGCGGTGCCGCCAACCAGATGCCAGCGATCTGCGGCAATGGCAGCAGGAAATCGTCCTGCAGGGTGGCTAGGGCGGCCCACCACTGACGTCTAACGGCATCGTCATCGGCGCGGCCGGCATCGACCCCGGCGGCCAGCAGCTGCCGCAGCTCTGCCAGGCTCATGGGCGCTGACGATGTCCCTTGCCGCGTCTTGCCACCGAGGCCACCAGCCCAAGGGAGATGAAGTTGACCAGCATCGCCGAGCGGCCGTAGCTCAGAAACGGCAGCGGGATGCCGGTGATGGGGCCGAGGCCGATCGTCATGTTGATGTTGACCACCACCTGAAACATCAGCATGGCGCCAATGCCCACGACCACCAGCGCTTCGTAGTCGCTGGCAGCCCGGCTGGCGATCACCAGGAGCCGTCGCATCAGCACGGCAAAACCGATCACCGCCAGGGCTGCGCCCAGAAAGCCCATCTCCTCGCCCAGGGCGCTGAAGATGAAATCGGTGTGCTGCTCGGGAATGAAGCGCAGCTTGGTGAGGGAACCGTTCATCAACCCCATGCCGAACAGCCCGCCTGAGCCGATGCCGACCGTGCTCTGCAACAGGTGGTATCCGCTGCCCAGGGGGTCTTGGGAGGGGTCGAGAAAGATCGTCAGCCGCGCCCGCTGATGCGGCAGCAGCACATGGCTCCAGAGCCAGGGCGTGGCCACGGCAAACAATGCTTCGATCGCCAACACCCCGGCGACGGCCTTGCGCTTCCAGGGCAGGCTTTTCCAGGCCAGCCAACCCATCCAAGGCAGCCAGACGATCAGTCCCCAGGCCCACACCCCGGCAATGATGGCGCTGAGCAGTGGTGAGAGCAGCAGCAGCACCCAGCTGCCGGGCATGCCCGACCAGAACAGCATCACCAGCAGGATTGCCGCAAACACCAGTGAGGTGCCCAGATCAGGCTGCACGAACACCAGCAGCCAGGGCAGGGCCAGCATTGCCGTTGGCCTGATCAGGTCCACGGGCCGCTCCACCGGGAACTGCTCCAGCACCTTGGCCAGCAGCACAATGGCTGCCACCTTGGCGAACTCAGAGGGCTGCACGTTGAAGCCAGCGATGTTGATCCAGCTCTGGGCTCCCAGGGCGCTGACCCCGATCACCCGCACGGCGATCAGGCTCGCCACCGTGGCGCCGTAGATCGGCCATTGCAGCGGTTTGAGCCGATCCAGCGGCAGCCGCGATAGGGGCAAGGCGATCGCCATGCCCACAGCGGCGATCACCCAGTGCTGGTACCAGTCGGCGTAGTTGGCTTCCCGCTGGGTGCTGGCGATCAGGATCCCAGCGAAGAACACCATCGTCAGGGGGATGCCCCAGAGGATGAGATCGACGTTGGCCAACGGGTTGCGTTTGCTCGTGCCTGGACCCGCAAACATGCGGTTGCGGCGTGCCAGCAGGCTCAGCATCGGCTCAGGCGGCGACCGGCTCGGCGACGCTCACCAGGGCGGCAGCCAGAGCGCCAAATGCCTGGGCCGTCGCTGACTCGGGCGCGCTCAGCACCACCGGTATCCCGCTGTCACCGCCTTCGCGCACCGGCATCTCCAGGGGGAGTTCGGCCAGCAGGGGCACGGAGGCCTCCTGGGCCAGGCGGGCGCCGCCGCCGCTGCCGAACAGGGCGTAGCGCTTCTCAGGCGCATCGGGGGGAATGAAGGCGCTCATGTTCTCGACCACCCCCAGCACTGGGATCCCCATCTGCACAAACATGGCCAGGCCGCGGCGGGCGTCGGCCAGGGCCACCTGCTGCGGGGTGGTGACGATCACGACGCCGGCCATGGGCACAGCCTGGGCCACGGTCAGCTGGGCGTCGCCGGTCCCGGGGGGCAGATCGACGACGAGCACATCGCGCTCACCCCACTCCACCTGATAGAGGAACTGGCGGATGATGCCGT
>CAYFMB010000218.1:0-3538 GCA_964344095.1 uncultured Klebsiella sp. | reverse complement strand
ACCCCGATGTGTTCAACCTGCTGCTGCAGCTGCTGGAAGACGGTCGTCTGACCGACTCCAAGGGCCGCACCGTCGACTTCAAGAACACCCTGATCATCATGACCTCGAACATCGGTTCGAAGGTCATCGAGAAGGGTGGCGGCGGCCTCGGCTTCGAATTCTCCGGCGCCGATGCCGAAGAGACGAACTACAACCGCATCCGCTCGCTGGTGAACGAGGAGCTGAAGCAGTACTTCCGCCCCGAGTTCCTCAACCGTCTCGACGAGATCATCGTCTTCCGCCAGCTCAGCCGCGACGAGGTCAAGGAGATCTCCGAGATCATGCTCAAGGAGGTCTTCTCCCGCATGCTCGAGAAGGGCATCAACCTGTCGGTCACCGAGGCCTTCAAGGAGCGCCTCGTCGACGAGGGCTACAACCCCAGCTACGGCGCCCGTCCGCTGCGCCGTGCGGTGATGCGCCTGCTCGAGGATTCCCTCGCTGAGGAGTTCCTCAGTGGTCGCATCGGCGAGGGCGATGCCGCCGTCGTCGATGTCGATGCCGACAAGCAGGTGGTGATTCGCAAGCAGGGTGCCGATACCCCGGCTGTTCCTCAGCTGGCCAGCGTCTGACCATGGCTGTCGCCTCCCACGCCATTGCCCCTGCCACCGTGCTTCGCGGTGCGGGGGTGTGGCCTGAGGCGCTACCGCAGATCGTTGGCCTGACGCAGCGGCCGCTGCTGCTGGGACGCAGCCAGGCAACAGCTGCCCTGCGCCAGCGTCTTGCTGAATCGTTGCGGTCGGCCGGGTTGGACCCCTGGCTCGCCGACCTGAGCCATGACTGCTGTGATGAAGACCTTGAACCACTGGCCGAGCAGGTCCGCCGTGCCGGCTGTGATGGTGTGATCGCCGCCGGTGGCGGCAAGGTGCTGGATGCCGGCAAGCTGCTGGCCCATCGCCTAACCCTGCCCTGCATCACCGTGCCCACCAGCGCTGCGACCTGTGCCGGTTGGACAGCCCTGGCCAATGTCTACTCAGCCCAGGGCGCATTTCGTTATGACGTGCCGCTGCGGCGCTGCCCCGAGCTGCTGGTGTTCGACCACGAGCTGCTGGCCCAGGCTCCATCCCGCACCCTGGCCAGTGGCATCGCCGATGCGGTGGCCAAGTGGTACGAGGCCTCGGTCAGCAGCGGCACCAGCGGCGACGGCCTGATTCAGCAGGCGGTGCAGATGGCACGTGTGCTGCGCGATCAGCTGCTGCTTGAAGCAGAAGCAGCCATGGCACAGCCGGGCTCTGAGGCCTGGGTGCGTGTTGTGGAGGCCTGCGGGCTCAGCGCTGGCGTGATCGGTGGCATTGGCGGTGCCCGCTGCCGCACCGTGGCGGCCCATGCGGTGCACAACGGCCTGACGCAGCTGAGCGCCTGCCACGACCAGCTGCATGGCGAAAAAGTCGGCTACGGCATCTTGGTTCAGCTGCGCCTTGAGGAGGTGCTGGGCGGCAGCCAGCTGGCCGCCCAGGCGCGCAAGCAGCTGCTGCCTTTCTTTGCCGCGTTGCGGCTGCCCTTGACCCTGGACGATCTGGGCCTGGGGCAGGCCAACCTCAGCGCGTTGCAGCAGGTGTGTGACTTTGCCTGCCGCGATGGCTCCGATCTGCACCATCTGCCCTTTGCCGTGACCCCGGCCGACCTGCTGGCGGCCATGGTCAGCACCACCACGGGCGTCTCCAGCAGCAGTGCTGGCGTTGGCAGCGAACGGTCGGCGTGAGTGAGGCGACCCTGACCGGACGGCAGCTGCTGGAACGGGCTGCTCGCGATCTGCTCGACCCCCAGGGTCGCGAGCTCGCTGCTGCAGTGCAGTGGTGGTCCCTGCCCGGCCTGCCCGAGTCCTGGCCCGTGGCGGTCATGGGCCCCGGTGCCAACACCACGGCTACAGACACTGCGCCTGAACCGGTGTTGCTGCTGCATGGTTTTGACAGCTCCTGCCTCGAGTTCAGGCGGCTGGCGCCGCTGCTGGCTGCGCGCACCACCCTGCTGGTGCCTGATCTCTATGGCTTTGGCTTCAGTCCACGCCCGCATGATGGTGACGTTGCGCCAGCGGCTGTGCTCCAGCACCTCGAGCGCCTGCTGGAGGTCGCCGGCCAGCGCCTGGCTGTGCAGCGCTTTGGCGTGATCGGCGCGTCCATGGGCGGATCGGTCGCGGTGGAGCTGGCCCGGCGCTGCCCTGAGCGCATCAGCCGCCTGCTGCTGCTGGCCCCTGCCGGTCTGACCGGCCGCCCGATGCCGTTGCCCGCGGGACTCGATGCGCTGGGGGTCTGGTTTTTGGGCCGCCCAGGGGTGCGACAGGGTCTGTGCCGTAGCGCCTTTGCCGATCCCGACGCCTGCGTCGGACCTGCTGAGCTCGAAATTGCCTCGCTGCACCTGGCCACCCCGGGCTGGGGCCGGGCCCTGGCCCGCTTTGCCCGTAGCGGTGGCTTCGCCGGTTGTGGTGAGCCCCTGCCGCAGCAGCCGTTGCAGGTGCTGTGGGGCGCCAACGACCGCATCCTGCGGCCGCCGCAGAAGCGGGCGGCCCTGGCTCTGTTAGGAGAGCGCGTACGGGAGCTCGAACGCTGCGGGCATTTGCCCCACATCGATCAACCCGTCCAGGCGGCACAAGCCTGGTTTGACCTTTGCCAGCAACCAGCCTGATGGCGTCTGACGCAGGTGGCTCGAGACCGGTGATGCAGCTGTTGGCCAGTGGCCTGCAGCTGTGGATTCGCCAGCGCTGCCAGAGCATCGAAAGCCTCGACATCGCGTTGCAGGGATCGGCCCTGGGGTTGCTGCGCGGCCGCCTCGAGGGCGTGCAGCTGCTGGCGCGCCGGGCTGTGTACCAGCACCTGCCGATCGAGCAGGTGGAGCTGGTCAGTGAAAGCATCAGCGTGCAGATGGGCAATCTGCTCAAAGGGCAGCCTCTGGTGCTGGAGCAGCCCTTTGCCATCGCCGGACAGCTCAGCTTTAGTGCAGCGGGGCTCACCGCGCTGTTCAGCCATCCCCAGTGGCAGGGCCTGGCCGACCAGTTGCAGGATCAGTTGCTCGGCCGCGTGCCTCTGGCCGAGGTGCGCATCAGCACCGACGGGCTGGTGTTTGTGCTGCAGGGCAACGGCTCTGCCGATCGGGTTGAGCTGCAGGTGCAGACCCGCGCTGCCGACGGCACGATCGAGCTGTGCAGCGATGCTGGCGAGCGGTTGTTCCGTTTCGCCATGGATCCCAACATCACGATCGAGCGCGTCTGGATCGAGGCCGGCATGGTCCAACTCATCGGCCGCGCCAGAGTTTCACCCTGATTGCAGCCAGGGCCGCAGCAGGCTCACCAGCGCGTAGACCACGGCCGGGGCAAACAGAAAGCTGTCGATCCGATCGAGAATGCCGCCGTGACCGGGGATCACATCACCCGAGTCCTTGAGCCCGGCATCGCGCTTCATCATCGATTCGGTCAGGTCACCCACCAGGGCCATCAGCGCCACCACTGCTCCTAGGGCTGCCCCCAGGGCCGCTCCCCAGGGCAGGGGCAGGTGGGCATGCCAGGCGA
>CAYFMB010000217.1:0-3551 GCA_964344095.1 uncultured Klebsiella sp. | reverse complement strand
ACCTGCCTGATTCGCGACGCAGATCTGCTGGCGCAGCGGCAGGCCCAGGGCCGCTCGCCGCAACCCGTGGCCGTGGCGGTCAGCCGGCATGGTTCCCTGGCCCCTGGCTTGCCGTTTTG
Source organism: uncultured Klebsiella sp. (assembly GCA_964344095.1). Taxonomy (GTDB): domain Bacteria; phylum Cyanobacteriota; class Cyanobacteriia; order PCC-6307; family Cyanobiaceae; genus RGUW01. Next base: position 3,432 of record CAYFMB010000217.1, on the reverse strand, counting down.
GACCCAGCCGCTTGAGCGTTGGTTGCTGCGCGCCGAGGTTGCAGCTGCCGCCCCGCACAACCTCGGCCCACCAGCGCCAGGCGCTTTTGCCCGGCAACTGACCTGGACCTCCTGGCCAGAGGCCCTGGCGCAACTGGGTGCGGTGGGTCTGCAGCGGCTGGTGGTGCTCGGCGGTGCCCAGCTGGCCGCGGGCCTGCTCCAGGCCGATTGCATCGACGCGCTGCAGCTCACCCTCTGCCCCACGCTGCTGGGTGGACCCCACAGCTGGGTGCCGGCCGATGCGGTGCTGCCCCATGGGCTAGCCGGCTGGCAGCTCGAGCAGTCGCAGCCCCTCGGCGGCGATGAACTGTTGCTGCGCTACGTGCGCACCCGTGTGGCGTAGCGGCGCACCAACTCCAGCAGTGGCAGATCCTTCAGGCTGTCGGCAGGCAGGCCCAGCTGCCGTGCCAGGCAGCGTTTGACCACCACTTCGCTGTCATCGCCGAAGCGGCCAGCCAGCATCTCGCTCAGGATCCCCAGCCCTCGCCCGCTGCGATCGGTTTCGTCGATGAGGCAGCGGCTGGTGGGGGCGGCCACCATTTGGCAGGGTTTTTCCAGGCGCTGGGCCAAGGCCTTGTCCTCACCCGACAATTGGTTGACACAGGCCTGGCTCAGGCGATTCTCCAGCCCCGGGCGCATCAGTTCGAGCAGGGGCCGCAGCAGCCCAGCTTGGGCGGGGTGAGCCTGCAGCAGGGTGGCCAGCGTCATGCTCAGGCCCAGGGTGCGAAGCAACTTCATTGCAGCGGCGCCAGAGACCACAGGCACTGGTTAGTTTTGCGCGACCCCCATCTCCCGCTCCGGTCGTCCATGGCTGCATTGGAGGCCCGTTGGCACCGCGGCATGGCCGAGCTGCCCGAGGCCCAGTGGGATCGGCTGCTGGACGCGGTCACCGCAGTTCCTCAGCAGGGTCTGTCGCCTGCTTTGCCCTTCTACCGCTGGCGCTGGTTGCAGCAGCTCGAGACCAGCGGCAGCATCGTGCCGCAGCAAGGCTGGCAGAGCTGCCCCCTGGCGCTGTGGCGCGGGGAGCAACTGGTGGCGGTCGCTCCCCTGTATCTCAAGGGCCACAGCTACGGCGAATTCGTTTTTGACCAGAGCTTCGCCGATCTGGCTGCCCGCTTGGGCCAGCGTTATTACCCCAAGCTGGTGGGCATGAGCCCGGTGAGCCCGATCCAGGGCTACCGCTTCTGGATCGATCCCAGCGAAGACCAGGCCGCGCTGACCGCTGTGATGCTCGAGCAGATCGATCGCTTCTGCGCTCAGCACGGCATCTTCAGCCTCAACCTGCTGTACGTCGATCCAGCCTGGGCGCCCTTGGCCGAAGCAGCGGGCTGCTCAACCTGGATCAACCAACAGACCACCTGGAGCAATCCGGGGTTTGCCAGTTTTGATGACTATCTGGCCAGCTTCAATGCCAACCAGCGCCGCAACATCAAGCGTGAACGCCGTGCTGTGGCCGACGCCGGCCTGGTGGTCACCCCCTTGGCGGGCGAGGCGATTCCGCCGGAGCTGGTCCATTGCATGCACGACTTCTATGCGATGCACTGCGCCCGTTGGGGCCCCTGGGGCAGCAAATATCTAACTGAGGATTTTTTTGTTGCCGCGGCGCGCGAGCTCAGGGAGCACCTGGTGCTGTTTGCAGCCCACCCGGTTGGTGACGATCCCACTGCTCCGGTGGCCATGTCGCTGTGTGTGCGCGGTGGCGATCACCTCTGGGGGCGTTACTGGGGTAGTGCGGTTGCGCTCGACAACCTGCACTTTGAGGTCTGCTATTACGCCCCGATCGCCTGGGCGATTGAGCAGCAGATTCGCCATTTCGATCCAGGTGCGGGCGGCAGTCACAAGCGCCGCCGAGGTTTTGTGGCGGAGCCGCGGATCAGCCTGCATCGCTGGAGCGATGCGCGTTTTGCCGAGATCCTGCAGCAATGGCTGCCTGGTGCCAACGCGCAGATGCGTCAGCAGATCGACGCGATCAATGCCGAGCTGCCGTTCACCGCTGCCTACGATCCACCCCATGCCCCATCCTTTGAACCCTGAGCAGCAGGGTGCCTGTGCCGAGCTGGACGCCAGGCTGTCGCAACGGTGGATTGCCCTCGATCCGGCGGGTTACTTCTTGATCAAGGTGGATCACGCCAGCGCTGAGCTGGTGGTCGAGCACTACAGCAACAGCATTGACGAGCGAGGACTGGCGACCGACCCTGAAACCGGCGAAGTGCTCAGTTGCCGCGGTGCCGGTCCGCGGGTGCCGCTGGCGACCTGGCGGGCGCGGACAGCCAAACAGCTCGGCATTGCCCTCACCGAAGCCGATGGCCCTTTGCCGCTGTCCAAACTCGATCACGCGCTTTATCTGGGGCGCGAGCTCCAGCGAGCTGAGCACTGCCTCATGGCGGGGCTGGACTACATCCAGGACTGAGCCACAGGTTTCAGGTGCGCCAGCGAGGAGCTGAGCCCTAAACCGGCTGCAGCTCCCGCACAGCGGGCGTCGCCGGGGGCTCGGGTGGCAGGGCCGACAGTTGCTCCTGGATTTCGCGAGTCACGACGCCGCGGTACTCCAGGAAGTGCTCGTTGTGGGCCAGCACCACCAGGAATTGCTCGAGCACGCCGGGGTTCTTGCGGGCCACCTTGAGCAGCGCGCGCCAGAAGCGCACGCGGGTGTCACGCCTGATGCCCTGGCGCCAGATCACGATCAGTAGCGCGCGCACATCGGTCCAGCTGGGCAGCGCGGCCTTGCCAAAGGCGGCCGGCACAAACTGCTGCCAGCGCGGCAGGCCCATGTTCAGGTAGTAGTGCGTGACGCGGTCGATGTAGGCGTGGGGCTCGTAGAGGCGGCAGAACGCATCGACGTATTCGTTGGCGATCTCGCGGATCGGCCGGGTCGGCACAAAGTTGAGCAGGTTGGTCTGGTTAACTCCCTTGGCGTCGGCCTTTTCCTGGATCAGACGGCCTTCCTTTTCAAGTCGGTGCCAGAGGCCGGTGTTCGGCAGAGCCTGCAGCATTCCCATCATCGCGGCAGGGATGCCCGTGCGGCTCACGAATTCGACGATGCGGTCGCCGGCCCCGGTCTTCTCGCCGTCGAAGCCGATGATGAAGCCGGCCATCACACGGATGCCGTAACTGCGGATGCGGTCCACCGCCTCCTCGAGCGAGCTGCGGGTGTTCTGCAGTTTCTTGGCCGTCTCCAGGCTGGCGGCATCGGGGGTCTCGATGCCGAGAAACACCGAATCGAAGCGGCACTCGGCCATCATCTGCATCAGCTCGTCGTCGCTGGCCAGGTCGACCGAGGCCTCGGTGGCAAAGCTAAACGGGTAGCCGTGTTCGATCTGCCAAGTCTTCAGGGCCGGCAGCAATAACTTGGCGTTGCGCTTGTTGCCAATGAAGTTGTCGTCGACCAAAAAG
>CAYFMB010000216.1:0-3563 GCA_964344095.1 uncultured Klebsiella sp. | reverse complement strand
GCCTCGTTAGAGCGTCAGCGGATCAGGATCGACCGCCAGGGTGATGCCGGCAGGCAGACCCAGGCGCAACTGGGCGTCCTCGGGCAGCGGAATCACCGTTGCCGCAGGACCATGCAACAGCAGTTGCCAGCGGCTGCGCCCAGCCACCCTGGCCACCGGCGCGGGAGCCGGGCCGATCAGGCACCAGCCCGCAGCCGCCACCTGGGCCTGCAAACGCTCGGCCAGGGCTGCCGCTGCCGTGGCCGTGACACTGGCCGACACGCCACTGAGCCGCAGCAGGCAGGCCCTGGCATAGGGCACCAGCCCGCAAAGCCGGCGCTGGACCAGTTCCTCAGCCAGAAAGTCGCCGTACCGCCCTGTCACCAGATGCTGAATCACCGGATGCTCAGGGCTATAGGTCTGTACCAACACCTCGCCGGCCAGCTCACCGCGGCCGGCCCGCCCGGCCAGTTGCAACAGCAGCTGCAGACACTGCTCGGCCGCGCGCAGGTCGGGCCGATGCAGCAGACCATCCGCAGCCAGAACGGCCGCCAGGGTGACCCTGGGCAGATCCATGCCCTTGGCCAGCATCTGGGTGCCGACGAGCACATCGGCTTCGCCCGCGGCAAACCGCTCCAACAGCTGCCGATGGCCGTCGCGCCCGCGGGTGCTGTCGCGATCAAACCGCAGCAGACGCAGCTGCGGCAGCTCCTCGGCCAACTGCTCCATGACGCGCTGGGTGCCTGCACCAAATGGCTTGAAGGCGCTGGAGCCGCAGTGCTCACAGCGCTGACTGACCCCCTGGCGGTGGTCACACCAGTGGCAACGCAGCCACTCGTGGCCATTGCTCTGGCGGTGGACCGTCAGCGGCACGTCGCAATGGGGACAGTGCACAGCCAGGCCGCAGCTGCGGCAGCTCAAAAATGAGCGGTAGCCGCGTCGTGGTACCAGCAGCACCGCCTGCTCACCACGCTCGGCCAGGCCCTCGAGGCGCTGATGCAGGGGGCGGCTGAGCAGGCGCCGATGCCCCGCGGCCAGCTCCAGCCGCATGTCGACCAACCGCACCGGCGGCAACGGTCGCGCACCAATGCGCTGCGGAAGCCGCAGCAGCTGGGTCTCACCCTGCTGGCAACTGAGCCAGGTCTCGAGCGACGGCGTCGCCGTGCCCAGCAGCAGCACCGCTCCCTCGCGCAAGGCCCGTAGCCTGGCCACGTCGCGGGCGTGATAGCAGGGCATCGGACTCTCCTGCTTGTAGGAGCTGTCGTGCTCCTCATCGAGCACGATCAGTCCCAGGCGGGCTAGCGGCAGAAACACAGCCGAGCGGGTTCCCACCACCACCCGCGGGATTTCAGGGTCAAGCGCCGCGCGCCAACTGCTGACCCGCTCGCCGTCGCCCATACCGCTGTGATATTCGAGCACCGCTGGGCCAAAGCGGCTGCGGGCACGGTCCAGCAGCTGGGGGATCAGACCGATCTCGGGGCTGAGCAGCAACACGCTGCGGCCGTCGGCTAGGCATCGCGCCGCTGCCTGCAGATAGACCTCGGTCTTGCCAGCGCCGGTCACCCCCCAGAGCAGCAGACTCTGGCCGCCTTGTGCGGCCTGAATCGCTGTCAGGGCCTTGGTCTGATCAGCGTTCAAGGCTTGGGCTGGCTGCAACTCAGCAACCGCAGGGCTGTCCAAGCGGCGGCGCACCAAGCCCCGTTGCTCCAGTCCTTTGAGCACCGCACGGCTGTGGCCCGCCGCACCACAGAGCTGGCGCAGAGGCAACGCTCCACCAGCCTGAGCCAGGGCATCGAGCAGCGCCTGCTGGCGCGCAGTCAAGCGCTGGTCGCCGCCATCCTGCAGAGAACGTTCGATCAGCCAGGCCTGGCGCTGAGCCGACACCGGCGCCTGACGGCGCTGTCCCAGCCAGGCGGCGGGCAGGACCGCCTTGAGGGTCTGAAAGCGCGTGGTGTGGCAGCTCTGGGCCACCTGATCAATCAGTTGCTGCCATGAGGGCGTGACGGCCGCCGCCTGGAGCAGCCGCTCCACGGGCTGGAGGCTACGCCCCTCCAGCTGCTCTGGCCGCGACGCCAATGCGTCGACCACCAGACCAGAGTGGCGGCGCCCACGTAGGGGAACCTGCACCAAATCGCCAACGGCGAGGGGCATCCCCAGGGGGTTGGCGTAGGTGAAAACCTGCCCTTCGCGACCCGCCTCAACCCAGACGTCAAGCCATTGCGGCGGCATTGCCGGCGGTTCGCTGCTCACCGAGCTTGCAAAGGCGTCTCGACATTCTTAAGATGACTGTGTTGGGCAGTCCACTGACTGCCGTCGGAACCCGGCAGAGTTCCGTCCAGAGGGAAGACCCGAAGAGAGCGCCCGGACACGTCCTTCCTGCGAAGGGCTTCCACACTGGCCTCCAGGTCTGCGATCTCCCCTGACAGCGCTCCACCGGCTCCGGCCAATCCCAACCCAAGTCTCTGTTTCGTCATCGCCCGTCGCGACCAGCCCCAGTGATCCGCCATGCGGGTCCGTGACGGCGGTTCAGGCATCAGCCTGCGGCTGCGCCTGTTTGACCGTGTGATCTGAAGAGCTGTTCGCTGTCCCTCCCTTTCCATCCCCATGAGTCCTGTCGCCATTCTCCAAGTCAAAAGTGCCGTCGACGGCAGCGTGGAGGTGATCCAGCCGAAGTCGGCCAGCGGCAGCAAGCCCAAGACTCAGGTGGAGGGCAAGGCACCGGCCAAGGCGAAGTCCACGGCAGCCAAAGCGGCCAAGACCACGAAAACCACCGCCAGCAAGTCTGCGACCGCTAAGACCAGCACGGGCAAGACCAAGGCCAAAGCTGCCGCCAAACCCACCGCAGCCGAACCGTCCGTCGATCTCGACGCCAGCGCCGATGCCCTGATCGCGGCTGCCGACTCCGGTGATGCGGGCAGCAAGGACGACAAGGCTGCCAAGGCCCTGGCCAGCATCAAGGTCGGTCCCAAGGGTGTGTACACCGAAGACTCGATCCGGGTGTACCTGCAGGAGATCGGCCGCATCCGACTGCTGCGCCCTGACGAAGAGATCGAACTGGCGCGCAAGATCGCCGACCTGCTGCAGCTCGAGGAGCTGGCGGCCCAATTCGAGAGCGATCACGGCCATTACCCCGACACCAAGGAGTGGGCGGCCCTGGTCGAAATGCCGCTGATCAAGTTCCGTAGGCGGCTCATGCTCGGCCGCCGCGCCAAGGAAAAGATGGTGCAGTCGAACCTGCGCCTGGTGGTGTCGATCGCCAAGAAGTACATGAACCGGGGCCTGAGCTTCCAGGACCTGATTCAGGAGGGTTCCCTCGGCCTGATCCGCGCCGCCGAGAAGTTCGATCACGAGAAGGGCTACAAGTTCTCGACCTACGCCACCTGGTGGATCCGTCAGGCGATCACCCGCGCGATCGCTGATCAGTCGCGCACGATCCGCCTGCCGGTGCACCTGTACGAAACCATCTCGCGCATCAAGAAGACCACCAAGACCCTGAGCCAGGAGTTCGGCCGCAAGCCGACCGAAGAAGAGATCGCCGAATCGATGGAGATGACCATCGAAAAGCTGCGCTTCATCGCCAAGAG
>CAYFMB010000215.1:0-3603 GCA_964344095.1 uncultured Klebsiella sp. | reverse complement strand
ACGTCTTCTGGAATGACAAGCATGGATTCACCAGCGCTGGATTGCTCCTGCTGGCGCATCTGCTGTAAAGCCCTGTAGATCAGGGTTTCGAGTTCGCGAATGTTGTTGGGAAAGTCGTAGCTCTGCAGGCGCTTGACGACGACTTCAGCGACCTGCGGCGAGACCGACCAGCCGAGCTTGCGACTGCGTTGCCGCACGCCATAGCGAAGCCACTCGCCTAGGTCCTGACGACGCACCCGCAGCGGCGGCACCCGAATGACCGTGCAAAGACGATCAAAATCGGCTTGAGAGGCTTCGGCTGTGAAAAAAAGGCGCCCCTCGAAGTGCTGCACGGATGCTTCGGCGCCCGTACCCCGCCACAGACCGCTCTGGGCCAGCTCGAGCAAGGCCGCCCGCAAGGGCTCGGCGACCTGATCGAGCTTGTCGATCAGCAGTGCTCCACGTCCGAGGAGCTCGAGCAAAGGGAGCTGCTCGCCTTCAGCAGCGAACAGATCTGCGCCGTCAGCACGCAACAACGCCCCATCGAAACGCAGCATCAGCTGCTGGCGATCAGCCGACCCGAAATGGATCAGGGCCGCCAGGTTGTCTTTTTCTAGTCCAGGCTCGCCGCTAATCAACACCGGCCGGCGTTGTGCGTCTTCAGAGGCTTGACGAACAGCATCCCGCAGGCTGCGTGCGTAACGGCTGCTGCCGACGACACCGCGGCGAGCCCTACCGACCAGATGGGGTGCCAGCTGCTGCAGAACTGCACGATCCAGGGAATTTGCTGGAGTCGCCATGACCGCGAACCCTTTTGCCCAGTGTGAACCGGCCAACGATCCGCATACGAAGACAGAACCTCCTTTAAGCAAGACATTGTGGAGGTTTGCCGCAGACTCGTGCCGCAGATCCGCTCGGAACCGGGCCTGCTGCCCCTGTACGCATGCCCAAGACGACGCTTGCCATGACGCTCGCCGCCCATGCCGCTCGCCTGCTCAGCCTGACCCTCGCCACGACCCTGCCGCAGGCCGTACTGGCCGAGCCAAAGACCACGTCGATCTCAACGTCGAACACCGCGGCTCTGAATAACGACAGATTCCAGCAGGAGATCGACCGCGACCAGGACTGGGAATCGAACAACCAGGTGACCAGCGTCAACCAGTTTTCCGACGTTCGTCCGACCGACTGGTCCTACCAGGCTCTGAGCAATCTGGTTGAAACGTACGGGTGCGTCGCCGGGCATCCGAACGGCATGTTCAAGGGAGGCCAGTCCGTGAGCCGCTTCGAAGCAGCGGCCCTGCTGAACGCTTGTCTCGAGCACATCAGCGAGCAGACCGACACACTCAAACGCCTGTTGAATGAATTCAACCAGGAGCTGATTGCATTGCGCGGGCGGGTCATCGGCCTCGACAAGCGGATCAGCACCCTTGAGTCACAACAATTCAGCACCACCACCAAATTCAGCGGCCAGGCAACCATGGTGGTCGGTGGTAACTGGTACAACGGCTCGGCGATCAACACGACGACAAACACAGTCAATCGCAACACTGGAGCAGCTGTTGATCTCTACAATGCAGTCACTTTTAATTATGATCTTCAGCTGAACTTTGACACCAGCTTCACCGGAAAAGATCTGCTGCGCACCAACCTCAGGGCTGGCAACTTTGGCAACAGTCGCTTTGGCGGTGAACCCCATTCGCTTGGCAACTTGTCAGAACTGCAGATCGCCTATGAGGAACCCAACGGTGCCAATGTGCTAGGGGTCTTCAAACTCTTTTACCAACTGCCATTGGGCGGAGGCTGGACAGCCACCGTGGGACCCAGAGTCGGCCAGGAAGACATGATGGCGCTGTGGCCCAGTGTCTATCCATCCGAGACCGTGCTCAACGTGATGACGGTCAATGGCGCTCCAGCTGCCTACAACAAGAATCTGGGAGCCGGCGCTGGCTTGTGGTGGCAGAACAACAACTGGAGCATCAGCGCCAATTACGTGGCCTTTAATGGCATGAAAGGAAATCCTGGAATTCCCCCTGCTCAAACCGGGGGGATCTCCACAGGCGGTGGTGGCATCGGCAACAAGGCCTCCGGAGCGTCAGGCTCAGTTCAGCTGGCTTACCAGCAGGAACAGTGGGGTCTGGCAGCGGTTTGGACCTACCTGCAGCCTTACAACGCTTTTGTACCAGGGGTCACGCCAACCGTTCACAGCTCGATAGACCACAACGCCAATGCCCTCACCAATGCCTTTGGGTTGAGCGCCTACTGGCAGCCGTGGAACAGCGGCTGGGCTCCTTCTGTCAGCATTGGTTGGGGCTACAACAACACCAGTTACAGCACCGCTCAGGCCACTGGAGGGGCTGTCAGTACGAGCCAATCATGGATGCTGGGCCTGCAGTGGACCGATGTGTTTGCCATCGGCAACGACTTCGGCATGGCTGTGGCCCAACCGGTGTATGCCACCACAATGACTGGTGGGGTCAATGCCAACGACGGCAACTACGTCTGGGAATGGTGGTACAAAGTCCAGGTGACTGACAAAATCAGCGTCACACCGGCTCTGATTTACCTGAGTCGGCCGCTCGGACAACGAACTCCCGCCAATGCAACCTTTGATCAGATGGGAGCTCTGGTGAAAACAACCTTTCGCTTCTGATCGATACGGCCCAGCCACCTGGGCGCAGCCAGCAAAGATCACTGCCTGAAAATCAGGGCATCACCCCCGGGCCTCCGGGGATGGTTCTCATCCGTGACCATGCGTTTTGGTACCAGGCCGAGCGGGTTTCCGTTCCGAGTTGCCGCCGCCGCCGCCGCAGGCCTGCTGTACGCCAAGGCGCTCAGGTTCCATACTGGGACGGAGACCACTCGCCTGAACTGGGATGGCACCCAGAGCAAACAACGCCGCACCAACCAGAGCAAACAGCCCAAGAGCGGCGGGGGTGCCGCAACAGATTGGGCTAGTTGTGTGGCAGGCCATAAGATTCGTTCATCTGAACTGTTGCGCAGGCTTGGGGCAGCGCTCACAAAAAGCGCCGAAAGGAAAACACAAGTTCCATTCCCACCTCAACACCGTGAGCGCTTACACCTTACTGCAATCGGCCTGTCGCAAACCCATTGTTGACAACAAAAGTCGCTTGGTTCAATTGGGTCAGCAATCGCGATGACTTCCCAGCCCAATCTCACGCAGCGAGCACCACTACTGCGCATTGGCGAAGTCTCCAGCCAAAGCGGTTTACCGATCAAGACAATCCGTTTTTATTGCGATGAAGGACTAATCTGCGCGACCGTTCGAAGCGAGGGTGGCTATCGCTTATTTGATCAACAAGTGTTTGATGAATTGGCACTGATCAAAACTCTCAAATATCTCGACACACCGCTCAACCAAATACGTACGCTTCTAGAGAGTCGACGGTCGGGCTACTGCCATTGCAATGAGCTAAAGAACAGCCTGGCCCGCAAACTCTCAAACCTCGATGATCAACTCAACGAACTGACACGGACTCGAGCAAGCCTGCAGTCGTTGCTGGAGCGGTGGCAAGATTGCGGGGGTATCAAACTGGACACCAACAGCTGAACCATGACCCTGACCCTCTACGGCGGCGCCCGCAGCCGCGCGTCGATGCCGCGGTG
>CAYFMB010000214.1:0-3606 GCA_964344095.1 uncultured Klebsiella sp. | reverse complement strand
TGCCGCTGCGGCTCTGGTCTGGGCCACAGGCCACCCTGGTGGCGGGCGATCGCCATTGCCTGGCGATCGCGGCGGCCAGCGTGCTGGCCAAGCAGTCGCGTGATGGCCTGATCGCCCGCCTGGCCCTGCGTGTTCCGGGGTATGGCCTTGAACGCCACGCCGGCTATGGCACCGTTCAGCATCGGCAGGCCCTCCAGAGTCTCGGGCCCTCCCCTCTGCACCGGTTGAGTTTCTTGTCGAAGCTGGCTACGGCGCCGTAGCCGTTGTGGTCGTCTCCTGGCACCAGTGCTCGAAGTCCGCAATCAACTGCTGACCCACGCGGGCCTTGATGCCAATGAGAATGCCGGCCAACAGCGATTGGCCGGTGGCTTCGAGGACCCGCGGCGGGATCAGTTTCAACAACGGCGGCTGACTCACCTGCACGGCGAGGGTGGCTTCGCCCTCCAGCCCTTGGCCAGAGGCCACCAGCCACGAGCTCAGGCTCAGGGCAAAGTCATCGACCAGTCCCAATCCCTCCAGATGGCAGTCGAGCGCTTCGAGCTCCAGCCGACCCGCCTGCAGATGCGTGCTCAGCTCAACCACCGGCTCGATCCGCAGTTGAAACACTTTCAGCGGTGTCACGCAATAGCGGTAGCGCCCTGGGCCCAACGGCGTGAGTTGCCTGGGGTCGAGCAGGGCATTGACAACCCGCTGCTCCTGACTGAGGTACTCGGCCAGACGCTCGCGCCCGTGCCGCACCTCCAGATTGAGCTGCTGGCTGGCGCTGAAGGCCAGAGTCATGGCCGGCCGGCCGAGGCGGCATGATCCTATCGATCGCTCCTGAGTTCCCCAGCACCTGCGGCCATGCGTGTTGCCTTCCTCGGTCCCAACGGCACCTATGGCGAGCAGGCCGCGCGGCGCCTCATTGAATTGGAAGGTTGGCCTGCCGCCGAGCTGCTGCCCCAGCAAGGCATTCGCGCGGTGGTCCAGGCCCTGGCCACCGCAACCTGCGATGCGGCGGTAGTACCCGTCGAAAACTCGGTCGAGGGGGGGGTCACCGCGGCCCTTGATGCCCTTTGGGAGCATGCCGATTTGACGGTTGCCCGCGCCTTGGTGCTGCCGATCCGCCATGCCCTGCTGGGCAGTGGTTCGCTTGAGGGCATCAGCGAGGTGCTCTCCCATCCGCAGGCCCTGGCGCAATGCAGCCAGTGGCTGAGCGAGCATCTGCCTCATGCCCTGCAGCTGCCCACCAGTTCGACCGCCGAGGCGGCGCGCCTGGTGCGCGGCAGCCGCTTTCGCGCGGCCGTGGCCTCCCAGGACGCCGGCCAGGAGCATGGGCTGACCCAGCTCGCCTACCCGATCAATGACGTGGCGGGTAACTGCACTCGCTTTCTGCTGCTGCGCCGCGGAGCACCGGCCCCCAAGGGCAGCCTGGCCAGCCTGGCTTTTTCGCTGCATGCCAACCGGCCGGGAGCTCTGTTGGAAGCGCTGGCCTGTTTTGAGCGCCGCAACCTCAACATGAGCCACATCGAATCGCGCCCCTCAAAGCGCGAAATGGGCGAATACATCTTTTTTGTCGACTTGGAGCTCGCCGGTGATGCAAGCGCCACAGCGCTAGCTGAGGTGATGCAGGACCTCAAGCCGCTGTGCGAGCACCTGACCCTGTTTGGCGCTTATCCAATCGATAGCGAGGTCTGAACAGTTTCGGTCCCGGTGCTGGAAGGGCCCGGTTTGACGCCTCTGAATACACCGAAGCGCATCAGCCCGGTGGCAAAGGCCCAGTGCATCAGCAGGATTGTCGGAATTTCGCGCACACCCAGCAGCACGCCGCGGGGACCGAGCCCCAGGACCGCGCCAGGACGGCGCACGCCCTCAGCGATCGAGTCGAGCCAGGCAGGCAGCGTTTCGGCTGACCAGTCGGCGGTGTCGATGCTGATGCCAGCTCCCTGATGGCTGCCTTGGAGGTTGCGCTGCAGGCCTTCGATCGAGGCGAACTCGGGGTGGGCCCAGTTGTCGAGCAACTGGCGCATCACCCAGCGTTCCCGCCGGCTCATGGTGCCTACGGCGGGGTCGCGGCGGTTCCAGTCAGCCACAGCCAGTCGGCCACCTGGTCTGAGCACCCGCAGCAGTTCGTCGGCGTAGCGCTGCTTGTCGGCCATGTGGGGGCAGGCTTCCACGCTCCAGACGGCATCAAAGCTGGCGTCAGAGAGCTCAAGGGCGAGGGCATCCATGACAGCAAAGCGGCAGCGCGGGGCCAGCTCAGCCGGCGTCAGCGCCTGGGCGCGGGCGACCTGCGCCGGGCTGATGCTGATGCCCAGCACGTCGAAGCCGTAGTCGGCCGCCAGCATGCGGGCACTGCCACCGATGCCGCAGCCCACGTCGAGCAGGCGTGCCCCGCGCGGTAGTCGATCCAAGCCGCTCCAGCGCACCAGCTCGTGCACAAGCAGCGCCTTGCTGTGGCGAAAGTCGGTCCTGCCTGACGCGCTTCTGGGCTCTTGTTGTCCCCGCGGGTAATAGCCCAGATGGATGTGCTCACCCCAGAGTCGCTCCAGCAGGGCGTCGTTGGTCCAGTTGTCGTAGGCCCGCGCGACGCTGCTGCTGTCGGTGAAGGCTCGGCTCATGAGGTCGTGAAGGTGTCTTTCAGAACGGTGCGGGCGGCCAGCTGCCGGCGGGTGTGGTCGAGCAGTTCAAATTCCTGTCTGAGCCGCTCGGCGGTATCGGTGATCTCGAGCAGGGCCTGCTGTTGCTCGGCCACCGGGCCGCCGAGGTGGGCGCCGATCCAGAACGAGAGCTCCCGTGGCAGATCGGGCAGATCAGATGGCAGTGCTGCCGGTTTGCCGATCAGCTTGCCTGTGAGTTCGACCACATCGCGTAGGGCTTGCGAGACGGACGCCGCGAGATCCTCGAGCGTCTCGCTGCTGTTGCTGCTGTCGTCTTCGATCCAGCTGACCAGGCCGACCCGAAATGGTGTCTCCCGCAGGATCTCCAGCACACGGAACCGCTGCTGGCCCATCGTGACGATGTTGCTGCGGTCATCCTCCTGGGTCTGGCAATGGATGATCTCGGCGCAGCAGCCGACCGAGGCCATCTGCTGACCATCGGGGTCCCAGCGCACCACGCCGAAGCGTCGATCTTCGGCCAGCACGGTGCGCAGCAGCATGCGGTAACGCGGCTCGAAGATGTGCAGCGGCAGTACCTCCTGCGGAAACAACACCACATCCGGCAGGGGGAAGAGCGGCAGTTCGCGTACAGCCAAGTCAGCCATCGTGCCGCCTGTGATCAGGCGAAATCCTAGGCAGAGAGGTCCTGGCAGCGTTGGCTGCCAGGACCTCTCGTAGAGATGGGGTCAGAGTTTGACTTCGATATCGACGCCGCTGGGAAGATCCAGCTTCATCAGTGCGTCAATGGTTTTGGCGCTGGGGCTATAGATGTCGATGATGCGGCGGTGGGTGCGGGTCTCGAAGTGCTCACGCGAGTCTTTGTCCACGTGGGGCGAGCGCAGCACGCAATAGATCTTGCGCTTCGTCGGCAGTGGAATCGGGCCGATCGCAGTTGCAGCGGTGTGATCGGCGGTTTCGATGATTTTTTCGCAGGACAGATCCAGCATGCGGCGGTCAAACGCCTTCA
>CAYFMB010000213.1:0-3607 GCA_964344095.1 uncultured Klebsiella sp. | reverse complement strand
GCGAACTGGCAGTCGGGCAGGGTGCCGAACCAGTGCTCGCCGCCGTCGAGGTGCCAGAGGTTGAAGTTGCCGTCGGGAGCGCGGCCGATGCAGCCGGCGCCAAAGCCCCCTAGGGGCATGCCGTGGTTGGGGCCGTCATCGAGGTTGCTGGCGTAGCGCACCGTGTAAGGACGCTCCCAACCCAGGCCCAAGGGATGGCTCCAGGCGCACTCCAACGGCTCCGGGGTTCTGGGGCTGGGACCTGCCAGACCACGCTTGATCAGCCGTTTGAGCGTGGAGAGGCCAAGGCGCGCCATCAGGTCGGATCGGCAGGGCGGTCAATGGGCGCCAGCTTGTCAGAGTTGTTGCGCTCCTGCCCCACCTCTTGGTCGATCAGGGCGTCGAGGGTCACCGCGGTGCGCACCAGGCTCTGGTAGCGCTCGATCAGCCGGCGGTTGCGCTGCAGCCAGGCGGCAGGATCCGATCCCATGGCGCTGCTGCGAGCACCCTGATCGCCATCCATCAGGTCCAGGTCGCTCTGCTGGGCGATCAATGCCACCACGAGCTCATGGATGCGTTGGCGCCGATCGGCCATGGGCAGGGCGGCACAGGGTCAATGCCGGCAGTCTGGGTCAGCTCACGCTGGCGCGCAGGGACTGCAGCATGGAGGGGAATGGCGCGTGCTTCTCAGCCTTGGCTGACCCCCTGGACCTGGCGTTGATGCCCCCGCCGATCGAGCTGATCGGCACCGATGCCTCCGGGCCCGATGGTCTCCCGGCTCTGCTGCAGGAACGCTTGCTGGCCGCCGATGTGATCGCCGCTCCGCGGCGTCTGCAGAGCGCTTTGCAAACCTGGCTGCAGCAGCGCAATCTGCCGGCGGCGCTGCTGAACAGCGATCAGCCCTCGGTGTTGTGTGCCCAGTTGCAGGACGCTCTGCAGGCCGGGCAGCGCTGCGTGGTGCTGGCGAGTGGTGATCCGCTGTGGTTCGGCATCGGCCGCCAGCTGGTCGCTCACTTTGGCGCTGAACGGCTGCAGGTGCACCCCGCGCCCAGCTCGCTGCAGCTGGCCTTTGCCCGCCTTGGCAGGCCCTGGCAGGACGCCAGCTGGATCAGCCTGCACGGCCGCGAACCCGAGCCCTTGGCGGCGCGGTTGCAGCAGCGCCCCCCGGCTTTGGCGGTGCTGACCGATCCGGCCCAGGGCGGTGCTGCCGCCGTGCGCACCCTGCTGCGGGCTTCGGGGCTGGAGGCGGCCTATGGCTTTTGGCTGTGCGAACGGCTGGGCCATGCCAGCGAACGGGTGCAGCGGCTTGCGCCTGATGTCCCCCTGCCGGCCGATCTGGACCCTTTGCATCTGGTGGTGCTGATCGCCCAGGATCCACCAGGGCTGAGCGCTCCTGAGCAGGCGGCGCTGCCCCTGCTTGGTCTCGACGATGGCCTCTGGCTGCAGCACAGCGACCGTCCGGGTCTCATGACCAAGCGTGAGGTGCGCATTCAGCTGCTGGCCGATCTGCAGCTCCCTGCCACGGGTGTGTTGTGGGACATCGGCGCGGGGGTGGGCAGCATCGGCATCGAAGCCCTGCGGCTGCGCCCGGCGCTGCAGCTCTGGGCCCTTGAGCGGCGGGGTGGTGGCGCAGCGTTGATCCGAGCCAATGCCGAACGCTTTGGGGTGGCCGCAGCCCTCGCGGCCGGCGGGGTGGTCGAGGGCCGTGCCCCCGAGGCCCTGGCCCCGTTGCCCGACCCCGACCGCGTGCTGTTGGGCGGTGGCGGACGCGAGCGGGCGGCGGTGCTGGCGGCGGTGCTGCAGCGCCTGCGGCCTGGCGGGGTGGTGGTGATCCCCCTGGCCACGCTCGAGGCCCTGGCCGAGCTGCGTCCCTTGCTGGAGCAAGCGGGCCTGGCGGTCAGCGTCAGCCAGCTGCAGGCCTGGCGTGGCGCCCCCCTGGGCGATGGCACCCGTCTGGCGCCCCTGAACCCTGTGCTGGTGCTCAGCGGTCGGCGGCCTGCCGCAGAGTCGCCAGCGGCCTGATCTGCACCGGGGTGCCGACGCCGATGCCCAGCCGTGCTGCGGCGCCGCCGGCCAGCTCGATCACCCCGTCAACCGGCACGTCGGGCCCATAGCTGCGGCAGGGCAGGTGCATGCAGGGCTTGGCCTCGGTCACGACGGCAACAACCTGCTGCTGACTCACAAACAGCATGTCCAGGGGCTCAGGCGTCAAATGCATCCAGAACCGCGTCGGGGTCGGCACGGCAAACGGGAACCACATGCCCCGCAGCGGCGGCAGGGGCGGGCGGCGTTGCAGGCCAAGGCTTTGCTGTTGCGGTGTGCGGGCCACCTCCAGGTCGATGCAGGTCTGGGGTTGGCCCGCCAGACACCATTGCGCGCTGAGCGGCAGCTGTTGGGGTGCGGTCTGGGCTGCAGCGCTCAGCGGCAGGGCGGCCGCCAGGGTCAGGCCCATGGCCAGGCGAATGGGGGGCATCGTCAGCACTCCAGGGTTAGGGGATCAGCCATTCAGCGGCGGCGGTTTGGCTGCCAGGCAATAGCCGCGGCCCCGCACGGTGTGAATCAGGCGCCGTTCGCCGCCGGCCTCGAGCTTCTGGCGTAGGTAGCGCACGTACACCTCGATCACGTTGCTGGCGGCGCCCTGCTGGTCGCTCCAGATGCCCGCCAACATGGCTTCACGGCTGAGCACCACGCCGGCCCGCTCGATCAGAAAGAGCAGCAGCTGGTATTCGCGAGCGGTCAGGGCCACGCTGCGGCCCCCCCGCTTGACCTGGCGCAGCGCTGGCGTCACCACCAGATCGGCTACCTGCAGCACGCTCGCCGGGGGGCCAGAGCGGCTCTGCTGGCCCAGGTGGAGCCGCAGCCGCATCAGCAGATCGCTGGCCCCCTGGCTCGACAGCCAGAAGTCATCGGCGCCGCTGACCAGGCAATGACAACGGGCTTCCAGGCTGTCGCTCACCAGATCCAGCAGGATCGGGATCGGCCCCAGCTGTTGCCGGATGTCCTGGATCAGTGCAGCGGCATCTGAGCGCGCGGCGATCACCGCGGCAACCACCGCCGCATCGGCGCCGCCGGACAGGACTGGCTGATACCCCGAGGCTTCGAGCCGTGGCGCCAGCGCCTCGGCCTCAGGCCCCAGCAGCAACACCGTTGCGCCGCTCATGCGCCCGGTTTGGCGACGTGGGGCAGGCCCCAGCCCAGCTTGTTGCGCAGCACCTGGAAGAACTCGTGGTCAGCCAGCCTCACGAAGCGCACCGGATGCTCACTGCGACGAATCAGAATGCGGTCTTCGGGCCAGATGTAGCAACCGGCGCTGCCGTCGACCACCATCATCAGCCGCTCCGGGGTCGCGGGAAACACCGTCACCGGTTCGCTGTCGCTGAACACCAGAGCACGCGAGGCCAGCGAATGGGCTGCGATCGGGGTGAGCTGCAGCACGGCGCAGTCGGGCGTGATCACCGGTCCGCCGGCGCTCAGGGCATAGGCGGTCGAGCCGGTCGGGGTCGCCAAAATCAGGCCGTCGGCGGCGATGTCGACCGGGGCGTGGCGGCCGATGGCGATCTCGAAGTGGCACATGCTCGTGAGCGGCTCGCGGTGCAGGGCCATCTCGTTGAGGCACAGCACCTCCCAG
>CAYFMB010000212.1:0-3633 GCA_964344095.1 uncultured Klebsiella sp. | reverse complement strand
GGCTTGGCGGTGGCAGCAGAGTGATCCAGCGAATGGAGCCGGGCGATTCATCCAGTTTGACGGGCTGCGGCTGTGGCGCTCAAGCCGGGCGCCAGCAGAGGCCAGGTTCAGCCTGCAGCAACCCGGCCAGCTCGAGGGCCAGCAGGCGCGGCATGAGCTGAGCGCCGGCCTGACCAAGCTGCTGACTCAACTGCGCCAGGCTGCAACCGCCGCCCACCGCCGCCAGCAGCGCTTGATCAGCAGGGCTCACGCCAGGTGCGCAGGTTGGGCTAACGAGCCCCGTTGGCGCCAAGGGGCCTGGCCCCAGGGCGGTGATCAGAGCCTGGGGATCAAGCAATGCGGTAGCACCCTTGAGCAGCCAGCGGTTGCTGCCTGCAGCCGAGCGTTTGGCGGCATCGCCTGGCACCACCCACAACGGCAGCCCTTGCTCCCAGGCCATGCGGGCCGCGTGCAGGGCACCGCTGGCTTCAGGGCACTCGACCAGCACGACAGCCCGCGCCAGGGCCACCTGCAGCCTGTTGCGGGCCGCAAAGTGACCGGCGCAGACCGCGGTGCCGGCGGGCTGCTCGCTGAGCAGCAGGCCATGTTCAGCCACCTGTTGCTGCAGCTGACGGTGCCCGCTCGGATAAACACGATCGAGCGGCGTGCCCAGCACCGCCACGGGCCGACCATTGGCCCCGAGGCAGCCGCGGTGGGCGGCGGCGTCGACCCCCTCGGCCAGACCGCTGACCACGGGCCAGCCGGCCCTGGCCAGGGATGCCCCGACGGCCTCGGCCATGGACAGCCCGTGGATCGACGGATGGCGCGTACCCACCACCGCCACGGCCAGATTGCGCCGCAAAGGGGACCAGAGCGACCCCCGACCGCGCCAATACAAGGTCAACGGCGGTCGGTGCAGGGCCTTGATCGCCGCCGGCAGAGCGAGATCACCAGGCAGCAGAACCCGGCCTTGCGCGCCGCCCTGGGGATCGGGCCCAAGGCGCCGGCGCAGGGCATCAATCGCCGCGAGCCGCGCCGGACCGATGCCCGCCTGAGCCGCCAACAAGGGCGACGGCGCCGCCCAGGCCGCCGACAGCGAGCCGAACGCCTCCCACAGCTGACACAACCGCGCAAAGCCGAGACCAGGAACCCCGCTCCAGATCAGCCACCAACGACGCTGCTCCACCGACCAGCCGCCAGGCCGGTGGAGCAGGCCAGCCCAGGAACACGCCGCCACAGCATCAGTACATCTGTACTGAATCTTAGGCGGGTCCGCGGCCCAGGGCTGCCACGGCAGCGGCCAGATCGTCGGGCAGGCGCCGCAGCAGCCGTCGCTGATCCGGCCCGCCCGAGCAGTCCACCAGAACCAGCTCGACCCGCGCCTGGGCAGCCACCACACCGGCCGAGGTCAGGAAGCGACTGCGCCAGGGCAGCTTGACGCCCTGCCGCGGCAGCACCTGGCTCTCGAGTCGCACCCGATCGCCATGGAGCAGGGCCTGCCGGTAGTCGATCCCCAGCGACACCACCGGCAGTTCGAGCCCCCGGGCCGACAGATCGCTGTAGTCGAGCCCCACCTGGGCCAGGGCTTCGACACGGGCCTCCTCGAGCCAGGCCAGGTACGCCCCATGCCACATGACCCCGGCATGGTCGGTGTGCTGAGGCAGCACGCGGCGCTGCAACAGCCAAGGAACCCCGGTCGCAACGGTTTCAATGACCATGGTTGTCAAACGGCCAGCGCAGCCTCAGGAGCGCCATAGGCTGCCATCACGCCACATTTGCTGCCGTGTTTCGCAACCTGCTGATCGCCGACTCAGGCCAAGGTCACGTCGAGGAAATGGTGCGCATGCTGCGTGCCATCCCCCCCGCCGCCCAGGCCAGGGTGAACCTGCTGCACGTGGTGGGCGAGCAGAGCAGCGCCGATGTCGACGACCACATGGCGCGCGCTCAGGGGCTGATCAATGATGCGATCAAGCGCATGGGCCTCGACGGCATCAGCGTCAACACGCTGATCCGCCAGGGCGACACCAAAACCACCGTGCTCAAGGTGGCCGATGAGCTCGACGCCGACCTCATCGTGATGGGCTCCCGCGGCATGAACCGGCTGCAGGCGATCCTCAGCAACAGCGCCAGCCAGTACGTGTTTCAGCTGTCGACCAGGCCCATGCTGCTGGTGCGTGATGACCTGTACATCAGGGCGATCAACCGCGTCATGGTCACCGTCGATGGCACGGGCGTGGGAGACGACGCCATTCGCCTGGCCTGCGAGCTGGTGGCTGCCATTCCCGGTGGCACCCTCACGGGGGTGCACGTGACCCGTCAAGACATCGCCCCAAGCCGTGGCGGCAAAAGCCCCGCCGACGAGGTGCTGGACAAGGCCGTCCAGCGCGCCCGCAGCTATGGCGTCTCCATGCAGCCGTTGCACAAGGTCGGCGACATTGCTCGAACCGTGTGCGCCGCCGCTGAAGAAGTGCGCGCCGATCTGCTGGTGATTGCTTCTCAGGATCGCCGGCCCGTGGTCGCCAAGGGCTTGGTCGACATTGACCGGCTGCTGGGCAGCTCGGTCAGCGATTTCATTCGGGTGCATGCACCGGCGCCGGTGCTGCTGGTGCGCGAACCCGAGCGCCGCTGACGGTGACGACCTTCAGACCTCAGCCGCCCTGGCGGCTGCTGGTCTGGATGTACAGAACAATCAAGAAGACAGCCGGAACCAACACAAACAGCAGGCTGGCAACAAAGCCGAGATCGTTGGTTTCCATGGGGTTCAGGGAAGTGCTGGGAGGGTATCACCGCCATCAGGGCGGGGTTCAGGAGGCTTCATCGCTCGTTGCGGTTGCCTCGAAGTCGGCACCGGTCTCGGCAGCGACTTCTTCCCCTGCTTCGGGGCTCTGATCTGGCGCTGCCGGCCACGATGTGGGCCCCAGGGGCAGGGGCTCAGCCAAGGCCGCGGCCAGCAGAGCCTCCCGATCACCAAGCCCGACCTGAGGACGCGTGATCACCCGCAACGACTGGTTGACCAAGGCCTGACAGGCCAGCCGCCAACTCTGGGAGCGGCGCTTGAGCTTCTGGTCTTCGACCGCAGTGCGGGGGCTAAGGGCCACGGCCGAGGGCTCGTCTGGCACCTCGACAAAGCAGGTGATGCACTGGCCGCAGCCCCCGCAGTTCCCCAGGGTGCCCTTCAGGCCATACAGCTGAATGCCGGCGCGAAGAGCAACCTCGCGCAGATTTTCGCCTGGATAACACTCCACATCGCGCCCTTCGCGCACAAAACGGATGACGGGCATGGCGATGGAACGGCTGAGGCCATTCTGCGACGGGCCATTGCGGTCTGTGACCGCTGCCGCGAGAGAGCGACAGCGCCCCTTACGATCGCCGCACCCACCCCAAGCGTCTCCCCATGGGATTGCCCTGGTACAGGGTGCACACCGTCGTCATCAACGACCCCGGCCGACTGCTGGCCGTGCACCTCATGCACACCGCCCTGGTGGCCGGCTGGGCCGGCTCCATGGCGCTCTATGAGCTCGCCATTTTTGACCCCTCTGACCCGGTGCTCAACCCGATGTGGCGCCAGGGCATGTTCGTGATGCCGTTTATGGCCCGTTTGGGCGTGACCGGCAGCTGGGGCGGCTGGAGCATCACCGGTGAAACCGGTGTTGA
>CAYFMB010000211.1:0-3662 GCA_964344095.1 uncultured Klebsiella sp. | reverse complement strand
TGAACCCTGTCCGCGTGGGTGTCATCGGCATCGGCAACATGGGTTGGCACCACGCTCGCGTGCTGAGCCTGCTCAAGGATGCCGAGCTGGTCGGGGTGGCCGATCCCGATGAAGCCCGTGGCCGCTTGGCCACCGAGCAATTCGGCTGCCGCTGGTATGGGGATTACAACGCCATGCTCGGCGATGTGGAGGCGGTCTGCATCGCTGTGCCCACCCTTCTGCACCACCGCGTGGGCCTGGCCTGCCTAGAGGCGGGGGTGCACGTGCTGATCGAAAAGCCGATTGCCGCCAGTCAGGACGAAGCCGCCGAGCTGATTCGTGCCGCCGAGAGCGCCGGCCGTCTGCTGCAGGTGGGTCACATCGAGCGCTTCAACCCAGCCTTCCGGGAGCTGGTCAAGGTGGTCGCTGGCGAGGAGGTTGTGGTGCTTGAGGCGCGGCGCCACAGCCCCAATGCCGACCGCGCCAACGATGTGTCGGTGGTGCTGGATCTGATGATTCACGACATCGATCTGGTGCTGGAGCTGGCGGCCTCGCCGGTGGTGCGCCTAGCCGCTGCCGGCGGTCGCAGCGCCGAGGGGCCGATTGATTACGTCAATGCCACCCTGGCCTTTGCCAATGGCGTTGTGGCCAGCCTCACCGCCAGCAAGATGGCCCATCGCAAGATCAGGCGGCTGTACTGCCACTGCCGCAGCAGCCTGATGGAGACCGACTTCCTCAACCACAACCTGCGCATTCACCGCCGCTCGCATGAATCCGTCAGCGCCGATCACGGTGAGCTGGTGTATCGCACTGACGGTTTCATCGAGGACGTCAGCACCACCTCGATCGAGCCTCTCTATGCCGAGCTCGAACACTTTCTGCGTTGCGTGCGCGGCGAAGAGACACCGGCGGTCGATGGCCTGCAGGCCTCACGGGCCCTTCAGCTGGCCGACCTGATCGAGCAGTGCGTCGAGCAGCCCAATCTCTGCATGAGCCTGGATCAGCCGATCTGAAGCATCGGCTGATCTGAGCGCTCATCACCCAAGTCGCTCAGACGGCGACTTCGGTCAGTTGCCGTAGGGCTTCAAGCTGCCAGTGGCGGCAGTCGGCGGGTGAGGAGCGGTAGAAGTTGTCCCACGCTTCGGCCTTGTGGCTGCCGTAGTCGGCGGCGGCGACCTCAGGGTGCTGCAGCTGCCAGCCCACCCGCACGGCGTGGCCGACCACCACATCGAGGGCCAGGTCATCGTCCAGGTAGACCTTGGGATTGGCGGCTACGAAGGCGATCAGTGTCAGCAGCGTTTCGCAGCAGAGCTGGCGGTATTCGGGAGCTTCGATCTTGCTGAGCAGGTGATCGACCTGGCTGGCAAAGTTGCGCTCTCCAGGGGTTTTTTCACGGAGCAGTGGCTTGCTGGCCAGGCGGTTGCGCTTATCGAGCTTGTCGCCGATGACAATGCCGCGGCAGTGGTGCAGCAGCTCCCAGATGCCGGGGTAGAAGTCGCGCGGTACCCGGCCCAGGGCGCCCAGGCGCGAGCGGTGTTGCAGCCAGCAGCCGCCCTGTGGATGCTCGTCGAGTGGTTCGGAGGCCTGCCAGCGCACCCGGCCGCTGAGGTGCAGCTGTTCTTTGCGCTGCAGGGCGTCGCGGGCGTGCTCCAGATCCGCCAGCACTGTCCTCAGCTGGCGGCGCAGGGCATGGGGTGGCAGGTTACACAGCGCCTCAAAAGCATCAATTGGGCTCAGCTCTCGCTCGCTGGCCAGTTCACCGGTCAGCAGCAGCAGCAGCTGGCCAAGTTGCAGCGTGAGACTGCCGCTCAGCAGGCTTGGCTCATGGCGGGCCAGGCTGTCGAGGGCTAGCAGCAACTCCTGCTGCAGCATCCATTCGCGACCGTCTTCGCCGCTGAAGCGGCGGATCATCGCGGCGATGGCGCGGCTGCCCTGGGGCTCGGTGATCAGCGAGTCGCGGGTGTAGTTGCGACCCACCACCACCTGCTTCTGGCGCAGCAGCAGATCGGTGAGGGCGTCCTCGAGCTGGGGATGGACCAGCTCCAGCGCCGCCGCAGTGCGCCGCACCACACCCCACTCGCCCAGATCGAGCGCGCGGCGGTAGACCTCGCTGACCAGCTCTTTGAGGGTGAGGGTCTGTTGCTGCGGGCCCTGCAGCTGGGCTGCCAGACCCAGCCGCAGCGTCAGTTGTTCGAGCACCTCGGCCTGCTCCGGCAGCGAGGTGCTCTGCCACAGCCGCTCGAGCAGATCACCGATGGAGCTGTCTTCGAGTTCCTGCTCTTGCTGGGCGGTCAGTGGTTGGCTTTCGAGGCTGGCCAGCAGCGGTGAGGCCACGATCGTGTCGCTGGCCTGCAGGCTGCCGCTGGCTGCAGCGGGCAGGGTCTGCCAACAGGCCTGGCCGACCAGCTCATGCAGGGGGGCGAGCTGCACCGGCACGCTCTCGAGCAGGCCGCTGCGCAGCGTTTGACCCAGGCGCACGAAGGCGTCGCGGTCACCCCGGAAGGCGCCCTCTGCCACGGGGATCAGCAGCAGCGGAGAACCCGCACCGCGCCAGTGCCGTTGCAGCAGCCGCAGTTCGGCGCTCACGGTGTCGATCAGTTGCTCGGCGTCATCGGCCAGATAGAAGGTGCTCTCTTCCAGGACCGCCGGCAGAAACGCCATCGCCTGGCTGCCATCGGCGCTGCGGTAAAGCCGCGCCGTGGCCATGGTTTCCATGCGCACCTGCGGGTGGCCCGAGAGGCCCAGGCGACCGTTGGCACCCACTTTGCCCATGCGCCGAGCCAGCTCGCTGGAGCTGGCTACGGGCACCGCGTCGCCGGCCACGGGCAGGCCGGCCGCCTCGAGGGCGGCGGCGATGTCGGCATTGGCGGGCACCAGCGCCACCAGCACGTCGCTCGCCCCCAGGCTGGCCGTCTGGCGGCGGCCACTGGGATCGAGGTCTTCGGGGCTGATGAGACCGGCCAGAAGCAGATCAGCGAGCCAGGTGAGGCTCTGGGTCCACAGCAGCGGCACGTTCTCATTGGCTTCGCGTGGCTGGCTGCCGGGTTGGCGCCGCTCGGCCTCAAGGGCCTCTGCTGGCACGCGGTAGAGCTCGGGCAGTAGGGCATTGCCTTCCACCAGCACACTGACGCCTGCGAGTCGCTGCCGCCACTGCCGCGCCTCGGCCCAGCGCTCCTCGCAGCAGGCGGTGATCAACTCATAGGCCCAGAACAGGGGCCATTCGCATTCGATGTGCTCGAACTGGGCCAGCTCCTCGCGCTCGTAGTGCAGTCGGGTGTGGTCCTCGACCACGGTCTGGTGGCCGTCGCGCTTGAAGCGCTTGTAGCCATAGGGACCGCCGAGCTCGTGGCGGATCTTGTTGCGGGTGCGCTCCACCAGCTGCGGGTCCTCGACGGCCCAGGCGGGGTAGCCGATGACCGCCAGACAGGCGGCGTCCACTTCCTTGCTGGCCGATTCGCGTGGCAGCAGGCCGCGCAGGGCGCGCCTGAGCCGCACGATTGCGTCGTGAGGGATCACCAGCGTGGCGTTGCCATCGCCGTGGGGACCGTAGAGATCGAGGCCTTCGAGCGCTTCCAGCGCCGCTTTGACCAGACCGATCGAGCTGGCGTTGCGCTCGGGCAGGCCGTGATTGCCCTTGTCGCCCCGCTCCCAGATGCCGTAGTCGGCCACCCGGTAGGCGCGGG
>CAYFMB010000210.1:755-3672 GCA_964344095.1 uncultured Klebsiella sp. | reverse complement strand
TGCTGCAGCGGCCTGATCGGCGCCTGAGCTCTGACCCAGGGGGTCTGGCCGCTGCGGCGCCCCAGCAGCCACAGGTTGGGGCGTGGCAGGGCGGTCACCGAGAGACCGTTGGCGGCCATTTGCTCGGCCAGACGATCGCAGGCGCCCTCGCCAAGCAGGCCCATGCTGCTTGCATGGCTGCAGTTGATCGGCACACCCGGGCGCAGCTCACGGGCGACCTCAACCACCTGCGCGACCCCGACACCTGGGGCGGCATCGCCCTCATCGACATGAAGGTCGACGCCGACGCCGTGCTGGGCGGCTAGTGCCAGCAGTCGCCGCAGGCCCTCGGCGTCCTGGTGGCCCTGGCCAAACGGGGGGCCCAGCACGCCGCCCAGCAGACCGCCGTTGGCGGCCACGCGGCGCGCCAGGTCTTCACCCGCAGGGGTGAGCCAGTGGTCGATCGGCACCAGGGCGACCAGCTGCAGGAGGATTCGATCAGCCCAGCGGTGGCGCTGCGCCTGCAGCACCTCCCAGCTGACCGCACTGGCGCGGCCACCGCCGCTGTCGATGTGACTGCGGATGGCGCGAAGGCCATAACACCATGCCTGTTGCAGGGCACGCTCGCTGCGTTGTTGCACCTGATCTGCGGTGCGCTGCTCGAATTCGCGCAGGTTGGCGGCAAGCGCACCATCCATGGTGCCGCCGGGGTTGGGAAAGTCGGCGTAACTGAACGACTTGTCGAGATGGGCGTGGGGTTCTACCGGGGCTGTGATCGCAATCGGCAGCACCTCGTCAACAGCGTTCGCCGCCATCGCTGCAGCCGGAACGATTGCCGTCACCACCCCTGACGTGTGCTGCAGTTCCACCGCCACCAGCCCATCGGCGTCGGCCGCTGGCAGCTCCAGTTGAGCTGCATCGATCAGACAGCGCGGCACGCGCAGGCGCATCGTCAGGGCCTGGCAGAGGTCTGCAGCACCACAAAGTGACCAGCGGCGGCAAGGGTGGTGACCCCGTAGCGAGGAACGCGCCACTGGGACAGCAGCTGCTGGCCCCCGAAGCGCGTGGTGTACACACTGGCGATACCCAGGTTGATGCGGCGGCTGTGCTGCCGGGCCAGCTGACCGAGGGTCTGCTGCTGGGCACGCACCAGTGTTGGACAGTTCTGAATCACCATCTGCATCAGCAAGGGCAACGCCGGCTTGTGGCAGAGCTCCTGCTCCATCAAGGTGACCAGCTGGCCGGCGGAAAACTGTTCGAACTCCCCAGGGCCGGGGTTGGTCAGTGCCAGGCCTGTGGCCGCCAGTCCCAGCGACGCCAACACCAACCAGAGAGGCTGCCGCGATGTGGTCACCACCAGTTGCAAAGAATCGGCATCACCTTGCCAGCGGTTGGCTGCTACGTCAGCGGCTGACACCGTCATTGACTTAATTCCAGTCCGGCAATCGAGGGTTTCAGAGCATCCAGTCGTTGGCGCAGCACGGTGATCAGTTCGCTGATCGCGGCATGGTCAGCCCAGTCACGATGAACCACCAGCACATCCAGCGCTGGGTGCGGGATGGCGAAATCAAGCGGCATCAGATCAGGGCGGATCAGGCAGGTCATGGCCGTGCCATAGCGGCGGGTGTGTCCAGGTGGTTCGCTGCGCAGGGTGCACAGTTTTGAGCGTCTTGCCTCGTCCACCAGCCTGCTGTCGAGCTGCTCCATCACCTGGCGGCAGCGCGATGGCACAAAACTGGAATGGGCCAGCTCGCTGTTGGCTGCAATCTCACTGACGCGCAGGCCGCATTCGTCAGCCAGGCGGTGGTGGCGAGGCACAAGCAGCAGGAGGGGCTGGCGGCTGAGTTCCACCCTGCACAGGCCGGGGTGAGCATCGGGGGGACACTCGGGACCGGTCACCAGGGCAGCATCGATGAGCCGATGCTCGAGCAGGCTCAGGACATCGCAGTCGTTGAAGCGGGTCAGATCGCCGCTGTTGGCGATCCAGCCCTCGGGCATCGGTTCAAGTGCCAGGTGACGCATCCAGCAGGAGCTCTGCAGGCGCAGATCCCGTCGATCCCTGAAGCGCATCCACTGGTGCACCCCCCGCAGCTTGTTGAGTAGCCCCTGGCAGTCGTGGTGCAGGTCGGGGGCTGGCTGGTTGAGCTTCACCCCCAGCTCCATCAGCAAGCGCAGCCCCTGCTGGCTTTTGCGGCTGATCTGGCTCTGGCTGTAGCCCAGATGCAGCGAAGCCTCCCTCTGGGAGCCCAGCCAGGCCTGCAGATCCAGCGCACTGAGATGCTCAAGGGTCAGCAACGGCAGGCTGCCACTCTGTTCATTGTGAACACTGAGCGTCGCCGATGCCTGGGGCACGCAACTCCGAGTCACTTTGATAGGCTCATTAAGCCGTGGCGGGCGTAGCCAAGCGGTTAAGGCAGCGGCTTGTGGCGCCGCCATTCGGGGGTTCGAATCCCCTCGCTCGCCCTTTTGACGACATGGGTCACATCCTCTTGGATGTGGCCTTTTTTATGGTCTGAGCAGCGGGATCGATCGCGATCGATCAGAGCAGGGCCTTGAGCAGTGCGCCGGCACCCTGTCGCACCGGATCAGAACAAGGCAGGCCGGTGCTCGCGGCCGTCTGGGACAGGGCTGCTGCTGCTGCCGCGGCATCGAGCTGGGCTGTGTTGAGGGCGATGGCTCTGACACGGGGCCGTTGGCCATCGGGCCGGGCCAGGGCCGCTAGCGCTTCGACGGCATCGATCAGCTGCGGCAGCGGTGGAATCGGCAACTGCGGCAGACCTTTGAGATGGACCTGGCCAGCCCGATGCACCAGCAGCAGATCGGTGGGCTGGCTGCCACGGATCAGGGGCAGCGTTGCGGTGGAGCCAGGGTGGGCCAGCGATCCTTGACCCTCCACCAGAATCCACGACTCAGCGCCGACCGGCCCCAGGCCCAGATC
>CAYFMB010000210.1:0-745 GCA_964344095.1 uncultured Klebsiella sp. | reverse complement strand
GTCCTGCACCGCTAGCGGCATGCAGCACGGCGGCTTCAACGGCACCAGCGGCGTAATCGACCCGCACCGCATCGAGGGCAACGCCGCCGCCACTGATCAGAATGCCGGCCTGCCCCGTGCCGACAAAGCGGGCGTCGATTCCGCGGTGCAGGGCTTCGGCCTGCAGTTCGAGGCAGGCACTCATCTTGCCGACGGCCATGTCACTGCCCACGGCCAACAGGCGCCGGCAGGGCAAAGCGGCTGCTCGGGCTGCGGCCACCTGCAGTCCGCGGGGTTCCTGCCGCAGATCCCAGATCCATTGCCCCCGCTGCACCAGGGCGCTGAGCTCGGGATCCTCGCCCAGGCGGGTGTGGAGGCCGTTGGCCACACTCAGCCCTGCGCTCAGGGCTGCAGCCACATCACGCCGCACGGCGTCTGGCAGCACCCCACCCGAGGGCGCCAGGCCGATCACCGCCACCTGGGGGCCGAAGGCGAGGGCCTCGGTCAGCGAAGCCACGACCGCGGCCGGGTGGTCAATGCCGCCATGCAGCAGCAGCACCAGAGGCTGGTCGGCTCGCAGCGGGGCGTCCTGAGCTGGTGCCATGGCGATGGTCATGCGTTCAGCCTGGCAACACCGGCGCCGCAGTGGTCCCCCGCCAGCGGATGCCTAAACCGGGGCCAGCCGGTGGCACTAGCACGTCAGCCCTGATCTCCAATCCCTCGAACGGGTCGTTGATCAGGTTCAGGTGGCTATCGAGATCGGGCC
>CAYFMB010000209.1:0-3680 GCA_964344095.1 uncultured Klebsiella sp. | reverse complement strand
GTCGATGCTGCTCATCGACGGGGACAGGGTCTGCCAAGGTCAACGCTGACTGCTGCTCCGCTCACTAGGGTCCAGACCTGGCCAACTGCGGCAACAACCCCTTGAGCAGCCTTGATCTGCTGATCTGGACGCCGGCCGGGCTGGCCCTGACTGCCGCGCTGGGTCTGGTGATCCTGCTGCTGGGTCTGATGCGGGTGTTTGGCCCCGCACCACGGCTGAGCCACGACTGCACCCCGCTCAGCGATGGCTCCCTGACCGTTGTCGTGCCGGCCTACAACGAGGCCGCCAACATTGGCGCCTGCCTCAGCAGCCTGCTGGCCAGTGCGTCCCCCTGCCCCGACTGGACCGTGCTGCTGGTCGACGATGGCTCCAGCGACGCCACCGTGGCCGAAGCCCACAAGGCTGTAGCGGCGGCCCAGGTGCCGCCAGGGCGGTTCCAGCTGCTGCCCGCGGGACCCCGCCCCAGCACGGAGCGCTGGGTGGGCAAGAACTGGCCCTGCACCCGGGCTATGGAGCAGGTGGCCAGCACCTGGGTGCTGTTCATCGATGCCGACGTTCGCCTGCAGCCCCAGACCCTGGTGCGGGCCCTGGGCCAGGCGTCGCGCGAACAGGCGGATCTGCTCAGCCTGGCGCCGCGGCTGCAGTGCGGCTGCCTGGCCGAATGGATGGTGCAACCGATCATGGCCAGCCTGCTGGGGCTTGGCTTTCCGATCGAAGCTGCCAACGATCCAAACAGCCCGGTGGCGTTTGCGGCGGGGCCGTTCATGCTGTTTCGGCGCAGCGCCTACCAAGCGATTGGCGGCCATCGCGCCCTGGCCGACACCGTGGTCGAAGACCTGGCCCTGGCGCGCCGCATCAAAGCCGGCGGCCACCGGCTGCGCTACCTGCTGGGGCTCGATGCCGCCGAGCTGCGCATGTACAGCGACCTGGCCGCGTTGTGGGAGGGCTGGACCAAAAACTGGTTGCTGGGCCTCGATGGCAGCGTGCCCAAGGCCCTGGGCGCCGCGGCCGTGGTGGCGCTGCTGTTCAGCGCCCCCTGGCTGCTGGCCCCTGCTGGCGCCGTGGCTGCAGGGTTGCTGTGGGTCCTGACGCCTGGCCCTGTGCTGCGCTGGCCGACGCCCTGGCTGCTCACCACAGCACTGGCGCTGCTGGGCATCGGCCTGCAACTGGCCCTGCGGCTGTGGACCCGCCGCCACTTTGCGGTGCCGCTCAGGCACTGGTGGCTCATGGGCGCCGGCGGCCTGATCGTGGCCGCGATCGGCCCCACCTCGGTGTGGCGCACGCTGACCGGTCGCGGCTGGACCTGGCGCGGCCGCTCCCTGGCCTGACCCACGGCTCACGGCTGCAGGCCAACCCACAAAAAACCCCCGGCCGCAGCCAGGGGGTGGGGCTTCCGTTCTCGTGTGCAGGATCAAGGCCCGGGGCTCAGCTTTCGACCTTCACCGTCACGCTGCTGACCTGATGGGCTTTGGGGGCGGTGACGTGCAGCAGGCCGTCGCGATAGCGGGCCTGGAGTGCCTCCCGCTCAATGGGCTGCGGGAAGCGGAAGCTGCGGCTCCAGGTGCCGTAGCGAAATTCGCTCACCAGCAGTGCCGTGGGCGACTCTTCTGTCTGGGCAGGGGCCGACTGGGGCTCGTGGCGGCGCTCAGCACTGATCACCAGCGTGCGCTCGGTGGCCTTGACGGTGATGGCGTCCTTGTCGACGCCGGGCAACTCGAGCACCAGGGTGTAGGCCTCAGGCGTTTCATGGACCTCGGCGGCGGGAACGCGCTCGGCACCCTGCAGTTGCTGGTTGAGCTGCTGCTCGAGGCGGTCAAACAGCTCAAAGGGGGAGGAGGAACGCAGGCTCAACATGATCAAGAGGGCGAAGGATCAGTTCGCGGGGTGATGGGCCCCGGTGCGCTCACTGTCGCGGCGGCATGCGAGCGCAGGGATCAGGAGAGCCGAACCGTTCGATACGGCGCTCCTCACCACAGGCGGCAGACCGAATCGCCTGTGGGTGAGAACCGACCCGAGGCCCAGGTCCCGTCGCCAGAATCAGCAGCGGACCCGAGCAGGACTGCGGCGGCAGCTCAGGCAGGATGCCCCCGATGGAACTCGGCTCCGACAACCTGCAACAGCTGCAGAGCCTCCTGGCGCAGTGGGGGTACTGGGTGGTGTTCGCCGGCATGTTGCTTGAGAACGCCGGCCTGCCCTTACCTGGTGAGGCCCTAACCCTGCTGGCGGGTTACGCCGCCGGCAGCGGTCAACTGGAGCTCGCGGGTGTGATCGCCGCGGCCAGCAGTGGCGCGGTGCTGGGCGACAACCTGGGGTACTGGGTCGGGCGCCGCTTTGGCTGGGGTCTGCTGCTGCGGATCGCCGCGCTGCTGCGGCGCCAGCCCGCTGAGCTGGAAACCCTGCGGGCCACGTTTCTGCGGCACGCCCGGCTATCGGTGTTTCTGGGGCGATTCGTGACCCTGCTGCGGGTTCTCGCCGGCCCCATGGCTGGAGCCGTGGCGATGCCCTACGGCTCCTTTTTGATCTGCAATCTGGCGGGAGCACTGCTCTGGGCCAGCACCATGGTGAGCCTGGCCTGGCTCGGCGGCCGCTGGATCCCGATGGAGCGCATGCTCAGCGGCGTGATCCAGTTCGGTCTGGCTGCCCTGATGTTGCTGCTGTTGTCCCTTGGACTGCCGGCCCTGCTGAACCGACTGGAAAAACCCTGGGATCAAAACTGAACCGATCGTTGCCTTGCATGGCGGCCCAGGCCTCGTTCAAGGCCCGGGGCACGGGGCGCGGTCGGTAATCGCGAGCATCGCTGCAGCCGTGGCGCACCACCGCATTGACCAGCAACGCCGGTGTACGACTTCGGTTAATGGCCCCGTGGGGCACGCGAGGAGGAATGCGCACCCAGGTTGCCTCGTCTTCACGCAGGGTGATGCAGCGCAGCTGCCGGTTCTGGAGCACAACCAGATCAATGCTGCCGCGCAACACCATCAGCTGATCAGTCTGATGGCGATGGCAGAACAACTCAGGCCGCGACGATGGGGCCAATTCGGCAATCAACGTTTCATCACTGGGCATAGGGTCGTGCAAGAAGGCCAGGCCGGCAGGACTGCCCGGACTGGAAAGCACTTCAACGGTGTGGCGCAGAGCCATGACGGATCCAGTTGCTTCGTCAACATTCGCGAAGCCGGCGGCCGCACAAACGTGTCATCCGGTACCGATTTTTCCGATGTCAGCACTTCCGGTCCAAGACTGGAATCAACCCTCGCCATGGCTGCGGTCCCACTGCAACACAACTGGCGGTGGCCAGGCCGATGCCGACGCGGTGTCGCCGACCAGATCGCCATGGCGACACACGCTGAGCCAATGCCGCAGTTGCGGGTAGCGCGCCTGCATGGCGGCGTATTGCGGCGACTGGCGGTAGCTCTGCTCTAACGCCCGGTAGTCATGGTCGCTGTCCTGCTGCATCGGGTGGCGCTCAACGCTGCGCGGGTCACGTGTCGGCTCCGGTCCGGGCTCAATCCGGCTCGACAAGTCTTCGATTGTCATGGAAAGGGTGCGGGCCGTCAGGGTTGCTGCAGAACAGCCCGAAACAAATGTGCTGCACGCAACGCCCGATGTCTGTCGTTAACGAGCCCCTGTCAGCGGGAGCAAATCACCGAGCAACTGGTGACCGCAGCCAACGTCATCAAAAA
>CAYFMB010000208.1:0-3688 GCA_964344095.1 uncultured Klebsiella sp. | reverse complement strand
GCCCGGTGGGCACCGTCAAGCTGCTGTTTGAGCCCCAGTTCACCCGCTTCCGCAATTTGGCTGCCTAACGCAACAGCCGGCTGCTTAAGCCCCCATGCCGTAGGCCACCACCGCCGCCACATAGGCGCGCTGATCGTTGAGCAGCTCGGGCGAGGCGTCGATCTGATGCGACGGCGGATCGAGCACAAAGTCGGGGGCGCCGCGCTCGACCTGCAGGTTGAAGTCGGCGAAGTGGTGGAAGGTGGAGTGGTGCAGCACCGCACCACGGCCCGGGGCCTCATCAAGAATGGCGGTGATCTGCTCGCGGCCGCTGGTGATCGAGTAGCTCGAGAGCAGCACCTGCTGACTGGCGGTGGTCGGCCGGATCACCCCTTCATGGGGGTGAGCCGGCAGCACCACATGGCCCGGGATCATGGTCGCGAAACCCAGCAGCGCATGCTCGCTGCGCTTGCGGCAGATCTGCACGCCGCCGTTCTGACCGGTCACCACACAAGGGGTGTCGATCGCGGGACAACGGGCATTCACGTATTCGTTGTCGCAAGGGAAGCCCGGCCAGGTGCGCTTGAACGTCTGGGTTTCGGTCACAGGCGCCAGACAGCCGCCCAGAGCCAGCAGCGACGAGCCCAGATCGGTGTGATCGCGAGCGATCACCAGCTGGGTGCCGGCCGCCACGGCCGCCTCGAGCGCCGCAAAGAACGCAGGCTCGGGTCCGTTGTCAAGATCGGGGGCCATGAGCCAGACCTGGCCGTAGTGGCCTTGGCGCAACTGCTGGTGCAGCTGCTCACGGGCGTCGCCAGCAGCGGGATAGTCCTGCACCGTCAGCGCAAAGGCCGGATCGCGCGCTTCACCCGCCTGGCGGATCTGCGCGGCCAGCAGGCTGAACCGGCCAATGCACCAGTCGCCGGGATCGTTGGCGATCGTCGACTGCAGCAGGGCGCGGCACTTGGCAGCCTGGGTGAGCGACGACATGGCAGATGAGATCACGCTTGGTTGCACCAAGTGTGACGCCTGCCCATGCAACTGCTCAACCGCTGAAGACCTGCTCAACCGCAGTGGGCTCACCGCGGGCGAGGCGCTGCTGCAGCGCCACGAACGCCTCGCCGATGCGCGCCGGGTCAAACGCGGTTCCCGCTGCCACCTGGCCCTGGATCGTGACCATGCCGACGCCGATCGCCGGCCGCTGGTCGGCCAGCTCCTGCGCCAACGACAGCACCAGGTTGCGCAGGGCCGCCTTGCCGATGCCGATCGAAGCCACAGCTGGCACGGGGTGGTGGGCCATGCCACCGCCGGTGAACAGCAGGGAGCCGCCCCGCTGCCGCAGGGCCGGCAGCACCGCCTGCACCGCCGCCAGAGCGCCGATCACATCGACCTGCAGATCGGCCGCCAGACGCTGCGGCTCCAGGGCTGAGGGCAGAGCAGCCGTGGCCACGACAGCGTTGTAATGCAACACAAGTGGGCCATCGGCCGGCAGGCGGTCCAGCGAGGTCCGAAGCACCGCAGCCAGCGCCTCGGGATCGGCGGCATCGGCCGCCTGGGCCGTCACGGGAGTGCCCAGACGCTCAAGTTCAGCCAGCAGCGCGGCCTGCTTGTCGGGGCGGCGGCAGAGCAGCAGCAAACCGCTGCCGGCGCGAGCAAACGCCGCAGCCGTGCCATGGCCCACTCCGGGG
This sequence comes from uncultured Klebsiella sp., assembly GCA_964344095.1. Lineage (GTDB taxonomy): Bacteria > Cyanobacteriota > Cyanobacteriia > PCC-6307 > Cyanobiaceae > RGUW01. Next base: position 2,021 of record CAYFMB010000208.1, on the reverse strand, counting down.
CCATAACCCACCACGATGCACAGGGGCTTGGCCATGGGGCGTTGTGTTGCTCTCAGCCCATGCTGAAGGCCCAAACCAGGTGCTGCAAAACGGCGTAACTTTCGTGGCACTCCCCATGGTCTCGCTGTGCTGCGTCGTCGCGCCCTCGCCCTGAGCTGCAGCCTCAGCCTTCTGCCCGGCCTTGCTGTACCGCTTTGCGCCCAGAGCGAACCAACGTCCGAGGAACAACTGGCCCAAAACCCGCGCATGCCGCTGCAGGGGGCCAATGAGGATCTCCCAGGCGGAAACCTGCAGACACCTGACACACCGCCGCAAAACAACGAGAGCGCTAACCAGCCCAATCCCTTCAATCTTCCAATCCCACGCCAACGCGGTCCCTACGACTTCAGTCACAAAATTCACTGTGATGTGCTGCGGCACCTGAAGGTGCCCGCCACCTGGCGACGCCTCGACACGTACATGCGGCCGATGTACATCCTGCCGCGACCGGCATCCAACACACTGGCCAACCGTGATCAGCTGCTGGCCAGCCAGGAGCGCGAGCGGCTGTTTGAAGCAGGCGTTGATATCTACGGCTGTTCCGCAACCGATTATCTGGTTGACGTTCAAAGCAATCTCTCCAGCAATCCAATTGTTCGAGGTACCCAGGGGCCATGGCACAGCTGGCAGATGAACCTGATGCAGATCCTGGGGATCGACCTCTACTCAAGGCTGGTCAACAAGGACTACAAAGGCGGTCAGATCCATGTGTCATTCACCTACCCAGAAGCCGCCAATCAAGGCCCGATTTACTCCTACGGCAACACCCTGAACCCAGCAGGACTAGGTACCAGGCAGTACCACGGCTATTTCTACACCGATACCGGTCGCAGTCGCGACACGAATCCCCAGATGCAGGGCATTCGTCTGTTCGAGTATTGGATTGAACATCATTACAGCAAATACAACCTGTCCTATGTGCGCCTCGGCGCCATCAACCCCTGGATCACGTTCAACAAATCCATCCTTTCGGGACTCTTTGGCTTCTGGGCCTTCAACGAACCGGGCGTCATCGGCACCACACCTGGCACCGCCAATGGCCCCCTCGTCACCACCGCCCCACCCGGCCTGTCTCTGGAAAACACGGTCGGGGACAACCTGATCCTCAAAGCCATGGTCATGAGTGGCTACTGGGACCCGACAGGAGGCATCGACAACCGCCGCGGTTACAACCAGTACTGGGATCTCAACACCTGGGGAGTTGAATTCATCTACGAAGCCACCTGGCGCGGCGGCACCTACAGCCTCAATCCCAAGGACAACGGCAATCCCTGGTTCATTCGCCTGGGCGGCCAATACCACACTGGCGTCGGCCTGAGCAATCTTTACGACGTCAACGGTGGCTACTTCTTCCTACCCCCTTTTGCCCCGCGCCAGAAGTACTGGGGCAATAGCCAGTACTACGCCATGGCCGAAGCGATGCTGTACCGCGAGTCGGGCAGCTACAACCGCGGCTTAACAGCCTTTATCAAAGGCAAATGGAGCCCCTGGCAGTTCCGTGGCAGCACCACCAAAGGCGTCTACGGAGGACTGGCCTATGAAGGCATCTTCGGCCGCAACAACGACATTGTTTTTGCGGGCTGGGCCATGCCCTTCGTCAACCAAGGCGTGCTGATGCGCAGCCAGGCGCAACCGGCCTGCACACAGTTGCCGAACTGCTCGCTGAGCCCCTGGCAGGGGACTCTCGAAGTGGGCTACAGCGCTCAGATCACCCCTTACCTGTTCTTCACGCCCAAGCTGTGGTGGGTGGTCAATCCGAACGTGCGCCGGGATCTAGGCGACCTGGTCTCGGCCGGCTTTGAGCTGAGGCTGTCCTTTTGAAGCGATTCACCCGTCCGGGTGATGGCAACGCAGGTCATGCCTGCCTATGAAAAGTAGGTTGAACCTCTGGCAGCACGCCCTGCACAACGGAGACTTGCGATGAGCCTGGAGACCCTGACGCCGGTGAGCGGCACCAGCGAAGCCGGTGGCTCAAGCGACCC
>CAYFMB010000207.1:0-3699 GCA_964344095.1 uncultured Klebsiella sp. | reverse complement strand
CTGAGAGTCGAATCACTGCTGTGATTGTCAGCAAAGACCATCGCAAAGGCCAACCGCTCAGCGGCGGGATGCTGGGCCTGGATCGCCGCAAAGACGGCGCGACAACGCCGATACAACTCGCCCACATTGCCGGCCTCGTTGTAACAGCTCGTCACAAACAAAATCCGTTCCGGCAGCACGCTCTGATCCACAAGCAACAGATGCTGTCGACAGGCTAAAGCGGTTTGCCATTGATCACAGCTGCTGCTCCACTGCTGAAGTGCCGATAGGCTCCGGTCAATCTGGAGCCGCCGCAATCATTCAGCCTCTGACGCTGCGCGGCAGCCTGCGCTGCCTGTTGACGTTTGCCCTGGTTGCAGGCCTGATGGTGCTGGCTTGGCTGCCGTCACTCCAGAGCTTGCAAACAACCACAGCCGATCAGGTCTGGGAGAACTACGGCATCGCCCAAAGCTGCATCGCGCAGCCTGATCAACTCGGCTGGATGGGAAACCCAACACCTGCTGCCGAGGGCACGTTGTTTGCCCCGAGTCTGCCCGGGCAATGGTTGATGCAATCAGCCTGCCAACTCACCAAGACCAGCGTCCTAAAGCCACTGCAGGCCTACCTTTTGGTCGGCCAGATGCTGACCCTGTTGCTGGCGCTGATCGCCTGCCGCTGGGCAGGGTTCAGCCAGAACTCCGCACTGCTGGGCGGATTTCTATTGGCCACAGCACCCTGCGCCTTTTCGCGCATTGGACACCTGGGCCTGGCGGTGCTGATTCCGGTGATTCCCGTGTTGGTCGGCTGTCTGCTGCTGCAACGGCAGATGGTTGATCCACGACCACCCGGGGGGTGGCGCCCAAGCAAAGGCGCACTGGTCGCAGGAGCGTTGGCAGCCTGTTTGAGCGTTCCCGCCCAGGATTACTACGTCGTCTTCGCCGTACTGCTGTTGATGGCGACCTATGGGTTGGTGATGCTTCTGGCTACCACCCGCACCCTTTCACTCAAGGCCCTCGCAGTCCCGGCATGGCGAGGGGCTGTGTTTGTGATGGGCTTTGTCGCGGTGGTGGTGCTGCTCTACACCCCCAAGCTGCTGCTGGCCGGCATGCCCGGCCCACCAGCCGACTGGAGCGCGCCGCGTGCGGCGATCGAGCAATTTCGCTATGGGCTGTTGCCCTTGACCTGGGTGATCGCCTCTCCCTGGGTCAACGGCACTCTCGAGGCGTTGCAACAGGCCGGCATCAACACGGGAACTGAGGCCTATTTCTGGTCAACCGGCAGCCTGCTGATTCCGATGAGCTGGATCTGTGCCATCCGGCGGTTGGCCCTGCCCGCACCTCAACAGCCACCAGCGGGGAGCGCAGCTCGCGGTCATGGCCTGCTCGATCAGGACCGACGCTTTCTGGCGCTGCTGCTGCTTCTGGTCAGTGCCCTGGGCTTGCTTTGCATGACCATGGGAGGCCTGGGCACGCTGTTTGCGGCGGTTGTGACACCGGTGTTGCGCTCCCTCAACCGCTTCACCGTGTTCGCCTACGGGGCCGCCGTGCTCTACCTCCTGGCCGAATTTGATCTGTGGATGCAGAGCCGTGGCCAAAGCAGCTGATCCCCGTGCACTGCTGTGGGCCTTGCTGGGTGCCTGGATCGGCATCGAACTGCTCTACAGCAGCCGCTGGTGGCCACCGAACCCGGTGTTTGTGCAGGACGCTGCACCAGCGCCCCAAGGAAGACCGACACTCGCCAACCTGTTGCAGCAGCTGCCACGACCCGGTGGAGCGCAACCCCGCGTGTGGTTTGCGCCCTACACCACGTTTCCGGAACCCGGCTACATCGAAAGCGTGTTTCGCCGAGGTGTTTACGACACCTTCCTGGCTTTTCCCAGCAACGGGCTGAGCGCCAATTACGGGGCCAGCAAACTGTCTGCTGCAGACACCCTGTTCAGCTTGGCATCAGCTCATGGCTTGGCTGCTGAACTGCGTCTGGCCAGGCGTCTGGGCTATGGCTTCTTTGCCCTCGATCTGGGTGCCGTGACCCATGCAGAGGCAGCACAAGCGCTGTGCCAACGCAGCCCCGGCTGCCGCATCACAAGCGATGCCTACGCGTTGTGGCCCTTGACGCAACCAGCAGCCATCGCAGCACTCGCGCAAGGACTGCATCCGCTCTCGCGGCGGCTGCCGCTGATGCCGCAACGCAGCGCCGGGCCCTCATGGGGGCCGTTGGTGTTCTCGCCGTTCCAGTGGGGACCTGCACAACTGCGTGACGGCAACCTGACATTGCAGGCACAACCAGGCGTGTCATGGCAGGTCTATCGCTACCCGTTGGATCGCTACTCCCGGTCCATTCAAGTCTGGCTGCAACTCGCACCTGACGCTGTACAGCTCGTGCTCGCAGCTGATGTGTCGCGGCTGCAGCTCTGCATTCGGGCGAACCAAAACGAGCCTTGCCACAGCCTCCGGCTCGATGCAAACCGGCGGCGCGTCGCGATTGGGACCTTGTTGCCTGCAGGACAGCTGAGTCGACTCGAGCTGGTCGACATCGAGCGGCTCAATGCCGACACAGCACCCTTTGCGATCGAGGTTCGGGCTCCCAAGGCCACGCAGGCGCTTAGCGCCAAGTCGGAGTGAGGGGATCCTGATGCAATCGCGATGACGCGGAGTGATCACGCATCGTTACCGCACTGCCCTGACCACCGGCTCAAACCAACAAAAAGCCCCGCCAGAGAGACGGGGCTGCATGATGAACGAGTGCGCTGAGATCGCCTGAACGACCTCAGCCGGCACAGGATCAACCCAGAGCCTTGGCCTTAGCGACGACGTTGTCGACGGTGAAGCCAAACTTGTCGAGGCAGACAGGGCCTGGGGCCGAGGCACCGAAACGGTCGATCGAGACGCTGTCACCTTCGAAGCCGGTGTACTTGTGCCAGCCGAAGCTGCTGGAGGCCTCGACCACCAGACGCTTGCGGCAGGCAGCGGGCAGCACGCTCTCGCGATAGGCGGCGTCCTGCTCTTCGAACAGCTCAACGCAGGGCATCGAGACCACACGCACGTTCTTGCCGTCGGCGCGCAGCTGGGCTGCTGCCTTGGTGCAGAGCTCGAGCTCGGTGCCGGTACCGATCAGGATCAGGTCGGGGGCGCCGTTGCTGTCCTCGAGGATGTAGCCACCCTTGGCTACGGCGGCAGCGGTGGAGCCAGCCTGGTTGGCCATGGCCTGACGGCTCAGGATCAGGCAGGTGGGGCGGTGGCGGTTGGCCACGGCCACCTGATAGGCGCCACTGGTTTCGTTGCCGTCGCCGGGGCGAATCACCAGCATGTTGGGGATGGCCCGCAGGCTGGCCAGGGTCTCGATCGGCTGGTGGGTGGGGCCGTCCTCACCCAGGCCGATGGAGTCGTGGGTCAGCACATAGATCACACCCAGTTCGCTCAGGGCGGACAGGCGCATGCCGCCCACCATGTAACCGGCAAACACCGCAAAGGTGCCGCCATAGGGAATCAAGCCACTGCCGTGGTAAGCGAGGCCATTGAGAATGGCAGCCATGGCGTGCTCGCGCACACCAAAGTGCAGGTAGCGGTTGCCCTCAGCACCCTTCTGGAAACCGCCCTCACCCTTGATGTCGGTGAGGTTGGAGTGGGTCAAGTCAGCCGAACCGCCGATCAGCTCAGGCAGGTTGGGGCCAATGGCGTTGAGGCAGTTGTAGCTGTGCTGGCGGGTGGCCAGGCCCTTGTC
>CAYFMB010000206.1:0-3706 GCA_964344095.1 uncultured Klebsiella sp. | reverse complement strand
GTCCTTGTAGCTCGTGGTCACCGGGCCTGCGGCAGCGAAGCGGCGATTATCCCGCTTCGCTGCTGGCCAGGATCAGCCCGTTGACGTCGCTCAGCGAGCGCACCACGCGATGACCTGGGGCCGCCGGGTCGGGTTGGCTGATGTCGCCGACCGGGGCGGGCGCCTCGGGCCGCACCCAACGTTTGCCGCTGCCCGTTGTGGCCTTTTCGGTGCTGAGCCGGCGCACGAGTGGCCCTGTGAGCTCGGCGCCAACGGCCAGCAGCCGGGCCGCGGCAGCCAGCAGTTGCTGCAGGTTGGTTTGCCAGCGCTCCAGGGAGAGCAGGTTCTGCTTCTCGTCAGCACTGAGCTGGCGCCAGCGTCCCTGGCTCACCTCCAGGCTCAGCCGTCCCATCAACAGGGTGGCGCAGATCACGGCCAGCATTGGAGCGCCCACGAGTCGGTCGCTGCAGGTCACCAGGGTGAGGCCGAGCAACAGCACCACAGCACCCCAGAAGGAGTCGCGCTGGCGCGACAGCTCTGGCGTGAGCAAGGGCACCAGCAGCACAGTCAGGCCTGCAAACAGAGCCAGCAAACCGGCAAGGGTGGCAAGCATCGCGTTTGATGATGGCTCGGGTCGCTCTGCATTCTGCGGTGGCCCTTAAGCTCAGTCCAATGCCCACCTGGCGGAATTGGTAGACGCGCTGGGTTTAGGTTCCAGTGGCTTCGGCTGTGGGGGTTCAAGTCCCCCGGTGGGCATTCGCGCTCGGCACCAACGCAACCTAAGTTGGGCATCGGCCCCGTGACTGAAGGGGTTGCTGAATGCCCGGTCTGCAGAGGCCCGGTTTTACCAGAGGCGATGACCCAGGCTCTGCTGCCCTTACCGATGTCCCAGGCTCAGGTTTCGGCCGGGACATCCCAACGGTTGCGTTCCGTGCCCAAGGAGTTTCTTGATCCTCCGGCCGCCTGGAATCCAACCGTGGCGCTGTTTCTCGGTGGCTATGTGCTTGCGGCCATTTCCATCTGGGGTTGGTTTGTGGGGCAATGGCCCCTGCCACTGCTGCTGGCGCTCGGATTTCTCGCCCTGCACCTGGAAGGCACCGTCATTCACGACGCCTGCCACAACGCTGCCCACCCCAACCGCATCTGGAATGCGGTGATGGGCCACGGTGCCGCCCTGTTGTTGGGCTTTAGCTTTCCAGTGTTCACCCGCGTGCATCTCCAGCACCACGCCCATGTGAACGATCCGAAGCACGATCCCGACCACATTGTCAGTACATTTGGTCCCCTGTGGTTGATCGCGCCGCGCTTTTTTTATCACGAAGTCTTTTTCTTTAAACGTCGGCTCTGGCGTCGCTACGAGTTACTCGAATGGGGACTTGCCCGCGCCATTTTTGCTGCAATTGTGATTGCAGCCGCCAAATATGGCTTCCTGCCTTTTGTCTTCAATTGCTGGTTTGCGCCAGCCTTGATGGTGGGCGTCACCCTGGGCTTGTTCTTTGACTATCTGCCCCACCGTCCTTTCCAGTCGCGCAATCGCTGGCACAACGCCCGCGTGTATCCCGGTCGCTTGATGAACTGGCTGATCATGGGGCAGAACTACCACCTCATTCATCACCTCTGGCCCTCAATTCCCTGGTTTGAGTATCGGCCTGCTTATCACGCAACCAAGCACATCCTTGATGCCAAGGGTTCACCACAGCGACTCGGATTGTTTGAAAGTCGCAACGACGGGTTCAATTTCCTCTATGACATTTTTGTGGGCGTGCGCAGTCACAAGAAGCGTCGCAGCAAGTTGCGTCCGTTGGCTGGTTTGATGCCAACACGACATGCTCGGCGCCGGGTGCTCGAGTTGTTGCACCGCACGGCTGTGTCACCGGTTCGCTGAGCAACGTCCGGAGCTCGTTATTTCAGCGCTTGCAACTTAGTCCGCCAGGATTTTGGGCACCCGGAAGAAGTCACCTTCGCGCTGGGGCGCCAGGTTGAGCAGGTCCTCGCGCACCGGTGTGGGCTCGATCCGGTCCGCGCGGGTGACGTTGACCACTTCAACGGCTCGCGTGGTTGGCGGTACACCCGTGGTGTCGACCGCCTCAAGCGTGGCCACATAGTCGAGGATGCGCTCGAGCTGGCCGGTGTAAGTCGCCACCTTGTCGTCGGGCAGCTGCAGGCGGGCCAGCTGAGCGACCTTGCGCACGTCGTCGGCACTAATGCGGCTCATGCTCCCAAGGGGTTCAATCGTGGCCCGACCCTAGGGCAGCCGGCCGTCGCCCTCCTGCAGAAAGCTCCTCAGGTCTTCGCACAGGGCCGTGGCGGCCAGATCGAGAAAACGCTGGCCATGCTCCGCCTGGGCCAGGTAAGGGTCTGAGCCCATGCGTCCGTCGGGGTGGCGACGGCGAAAGTCCTCTGGACTGTGGATCGGCCCGGCGGGGGCAGGCTCGGGCAGGGGACGTTGCTTGCTCTCCAGGCTGGGCTCCAGCGCCAAGGTCAGGGCAATCTCGCTGGGGGTGGCGTGGTGGCCTTCGCGCTCGCCGTAGAGGTTGCGCGCCTCAGCCATCACCGGCCCGGCCATGAACCAGTTGGCCAGCTTGCAGCGCAGGGCGGCGGCGTTGGCTAGGCCGCGGGCGGCGGCGGTGCCATAGGCCTGGGCAAAGGCGGCCTTCGCCGTCGCGATGTTGCCGCCGTGGCCATTGATCACATAGATGCGCTCAAAACCGTGGCGTGCCAGCGACAGCACGATGTCGTGCAGAACCGCCATCAGGGTCGCCGGCTGCAGGCTGACGGTGCCGGCAAAACCGAGATGATGTTCGGCCATTCCGAACGCCTGGGCGGGCGTCACCAGCACGCGTGTGCGCCGGCCCACCTCCAGGGCCACCGCTTCAGCGGTGAGGGCATCGGTGCCAATCGCGCCGGTGGGACCGTGCTGTTCGGTCGAGCCCAGGGGCACGATGACCCCCTTGCATGTGGTGAGGTACTCCTCCACCTCGGGCCAACTGCGCAACTGCAGCCGGATCGCTTCGGTGGCGTGTGGCATCGCGTTTGGCTTGCTTTGAACAGCAGCGGACCCTGGCCTCCTGCCTAGCATGGAGTCATTGGCAGCAGGAGCATCGATGCTGCATCGCAAGCTCTATCAATTTCACGCCGAAGGCAGGCCCGTCTGGGTTTTTCTGCGCGACCAGCAGCGCTGGATCGAAGAAGCCACAGTGGTTGAGATCGAGGGTGATCTGGTCACCCTGCGCTACGACGCCGAAGACGACGACGAGCAGCACAGCTGGGAGGAGAGCGTGCGACTGGACTCAATCGGGGCGGTCAGCACGCGGCTGTCCTACGTGAGCCGGCTCACCACCGCCGACGAGCTCGTCACCGCCGAGGACTGCCCTGAAGCCGAGAAGCTGGGCAGTCAGGGCTGAGTCAGGCTGATTCAGTGGGCAGTGCCATTGCCGTCGTATTTGTCGGTGTCGTAGTAGCCACCCTTGGTTCCAAAGAACAAGGTGGCCAGCACGAACAGTCCGCTGCCGAACACCAGCACGGTGCCCAGGTTGAAGCTGCTGCTCGTCATGGGGTTAGACCTCCTCGTCGTGGACGCTGCTGATGCGCCAATTCTCCCAGGATTCCTGGGCATTGGCGTACTCCTGTGCGGTGATGTGAAGGCCCACGGAGGCGGCCACTTGCACGGGGTCTGCGTTTTGGGCGGTCAGCTTGGCTTCCAGCTCAGGGTCGTCGAAGCTCTTGG
>CAYFMB010000205.1:0-3711 GCA_964344095.1 uncultured Klebsiella sp. | reverse complement strand
GTCACGGCCGTTCAAGCGGCGCGTTGGGAACGAGCGGAGCTGGTTGATCTGGCCGAGTTTGAGTTGATGCGCCGGGCTCGACATGGCGTGCTGGCCAACAGCAGCTTCAGTTGGTGGGCTGCTTTTCTGTCAGAGGCGCCGGGCTCTGTGATCATCGCCCCGAAGCAGTGGTTCAGTTGGGGGGCTCCCCAGGCTCTCTATGGTCCCGATTGGTTGCTGCTGTGAGCGTGACAACACCGATCGCTGAGCGCATCGATGTGTTGTTGCCGGTCCACGCGCTGGCGGATCGGCCGATGCTGGAGCGGGCGATCGCCAGTGTGTTTGCCCAGCAGCGGCCGGCACAGACCCTGTGGGTGTTGATCAATGGGGGTTTGGCGCCAGAGCGTCAGCGGCTGGCGGTTGCTATCGCAGCTTCGGCACAGCCGCAGCACCCCACCAGCCTGCAGGTGGTTGAGCTTGAGAAGGCCGGCATCGCCGCTGCCCTGAACCATGGACTGGCCTGCTCGGACGCCGACTGGCTGGCGCGTCTGGACGCCGATGACCGCATGCTGCCCCAGCGGCTGGGCCAAATGGTGCGGCATCTGCAGCAGTGCCGTCAGGCGGGGGAGCCCCCGCCTGACGTGCTCGGCAGTGCCGTCGCCGTGCTGGATGCCTCCGGTCAGCCCCTCTCTGGCCAGGTGATGCGGCGACCCAGCAGCGATCAGGCGATTCGCCGGTATCTGTTGGTGGGCAATCCCTTCTTTCACCCCAGCGTGATGCTGCGGCGCTCGTTGTTGCTCGCCGTGGGCGGCTACCACAGCAGCCCTGGTACCGAGGACCTCGATCTCTGGCTGCGCTTGGCAATCCGACCTGGGGTCCGGTTCGCCAACCTGGCTGAACCTCTGACCCAGTACTGCGTCAGGCCGGGATCCCTCAGTCACCAGGCTGATTCGTTCTTGCAGTCGGCGATGTGCCGCCTGCGGCATTGCCATTCGCCATGGCTGGCGATTCTCCACGGCCCCAAGATCATCAGTGATCTGATGCGGTACGCCCTGGTACGTCTGCAGCGATCGCACTGACCGCGGCCAGCACCAGCCAGCCGGCCATGTTGAGCCGGCTGTCAAAAAAGGGCACGTCCCAGATGTGCAGCCAACTCAACAGCAGACCCGCCAGCCACCAGCTCTGATCGCGGCGCCCGAGCAGGCCTCGGCCGATGGCCCGGGCGCACCGGTAGAACGAGGCCCCAATCACCCCGGCCAGCATCAGCAGCGCCGGTACGCCGTGACTGACGCTGAATTCCAGCATCAGGCTGTGGCTGTGGGTGATCACCAGCCGCGTCTGGGTTCCCAGGGCGGCCTGGAGGTGCCGGTGATAGAGATCGCCGAAGCCCTGGGCGCCGACACCCCAGATCGGGTGCTCCTGGATCCACTGCCAGGCCATCCCATAGATGTGTTCGCGACTGCCATGGAGCGGGCGAACGCCCTCCTCGAGCATCACCAGTTTTTTGACGAGAGCGGCTGGGACCAGCAGGGCGAGGGGCTCTGGCAACCAGCCCTGCAGTCGCCCCAACACCAACAGCCCGTAGGCGGCGGCTGCCAGAGCGATGCCCCATTGCAGACGTCGTCCGCCGTTCCAGGGCCAGCTGACGAGCAGGGTGACAATGGCGTTGCGGGAGGCGCTCAGCACCATGGTTCCGACCGAGCCCACCGCCAGCAGCCAGGCGACCAGGCGTTGGGGCAGCGTTTGCTGTCGGTTCAGTGCCAGCAACGCCACAAACGGCATCACCATGGCCAGCCAGGCCCCCGTGAGGTTGGCGTTTTCGAACAGGCTGGTGCCGCTGAGCGGCTCGCTCATCGGCCAGCGGATCAGCCCCCACAGGCCTTGCCATTCCGTGCTCCAGCCGAATCCATGTTGCAACCAGGCGACTACCACAACGGGTACGGTCGCGGCACAGAACCAAAAGGCCAGGCGGTGGCGCGCTGCTGACGTCGCCACGTAGGGCCGGATGCTTAGAAAAAACCAGAAGAAGGGAATCCAGTTGAACAGTCCCAGCCAGGCCCGCGCGCCGGCAATGGCGCTCAGGCCTGTGCCGACAATCATCCAGCCACTGAGGGCCAGCAACCAACGCGCTTCCGGTCGGCTCAGCGGCGGGGGTTGTTGGTGGGGCCTCCATAGGGTCAGTGCCAGCAGCAGCGCCACGCCTGAGACCAGGGCTGCGCTGCTGAGCGTCAGTACAGCCAGCTGAACCGCCAGCCACCCGGGCTTGGAACACTGGGGCGGGCAGTGCTCCTGAGCCTTGCGCATCCATCCCATGGCGCAATAGTGCCATGGGATGAAGCTATGTGCGCCTGCCTGGCTGGCGCGATTTTGAAGCCTCAGGGCGGCAGAACTTCGACAATGGAGACCATGGCTTTACTCCCTCCACGCCAGGTGCTGGCTTTGTTAAGCGACCGTTATGCACTGACCAGGCGGCTGGGGTTGGTGAGCCTCGACGCTTTGCTCATTGTCGTGTCCTTCTGGGCTACGTTCCTTTTGCGTCTTAATGCCTTCTGGGATCCCTGGATCACCCAGAGCCTGCCAATTCTTCTGCTTTTGCTGCCGATCGGCTTGGTCACCTTGCTGCAGACCGGTTGGTATCAAGGCCTCACCAGGTATTCAGGCAGTCATTCCCTCTATGGATTGCTGCCGCGCACTGCGCTGTTTTTAACGATCACCGCAATTCTGGTTCCATTGTTCGGCCTGGCCTGGCCGCCGCGGTCTTTCTGGTTGATCTTCTGGCTTCTCTTTTCGGTCCTGGCGATCACCTCTCGTGTCCTGTTGCGTGATCTCTTGCGTCAGTTTCTGGCCCAGCAGGCAAGCCGAGATGAACCACGTGAGTCACGCTTGAGGCGGCCGGCTGTTGTGTATGGCGCAGGGGAGGCAGGTGCCAGGTTGATCGATGCCTTGCGATTCGATCCCAGTTGGAACCTCATCGCGGTCATTGATGATGATCCTTCGCTGTGGATGTGGAGCAGGAGACTGCAAGGCTTGCCTATCGCCTCTCCCGATCAGTTGCCACAACTGATTCGGCGTCATGGCTTGCAAGCGGTGTTGTTGGCTATTCCCAGTGCTGGGCGTGTTCGTCGACGTGAATTGGTCAATGAGTTGCGTGAACTGGGCCTGGAGGTTCTGACAATCCCATCATTGCAGGACATTGCTTCAGGCCAAGTGCGTGTTGCCGATCTTCGTCGTGTAGCGATCGAAGATCTGCTGGGGCGTGATCCAACGACCGCTGATCCAACGCTCTTGCGTACTGCTGTCAGCGGGAAGACCGTTTTAATCAGCGGTGCTGGTGGTTCGATTGGCAGCGAGTTAGCAAGACAGGTTCTGGCCTTGGCCCCTCGCAGGCTCATCCTGCTGGATCATTCCGAGTACGCCCTTTATGCGATTGAGCGCGACCTCACTCAGTGCTGCGCCAGTGATCCAGGTTTGTTTGCTGACATTGCGCTGACCGCCGTGTTGGCTGATGTTGCCGATCGATCGCGGATGGAGCGTTTGTGTCGCGGTGAAGTTGTTGAAGTCATCTTCCATGCAGCGGCCTATAAGCATGTGCCTTTGGTTGAAGCTAATCTCGCGGCAGGATTGCGCAACAACGTTTTGGGCACCCAGGCATTGCTTGAGGCGGCCCTTGCGGCTCAAGTCGAGCGCTTCATCCTGATCTCCACCGACAAGGCGGTACGCCCCACCAATGCC
>CAYFMB010000204.1:0-3750 GCA_964344095.1 uncultured Klebsiella sp. | reverse complement strand
AGGGGTTCGGGAGCCTGGCCCTTGTCGACCTGGCAAAAGGCGCAGCTGCGGGTGCAGATGGAACCACCCAGCAAGAAGGTGGCGGTGCCTGAGGCGTAGCACTCGGCCCGGTTGGGACAACGCCCCTCCTCGCAGATGGTGTGCAACCGCTGCTGCTTCACCACCGCCTGCACCCGCTCGAGGGCGCTGGCATGGCCGATGGGCGATCGGATCCAGCTCGGCAGGCGTTCGGCCGGGGGAATCGCGCGGTAGCGGCTGATGCGGCTCATCACTCCACCGCACGACGGCCTTCAAACGCGCGAGCCAGGGTCACCTCGTCGGCATACTCCAGTTCGCTGCCCATCGGCAGCCCATAGGCGATGCGGCTCACCAACGTAAACGGCTTGATCAGTCGCGCCAAATAAAGGCTGGTGGTGTCCCCTTCAACGCTGGGGGTCAACGCCAGGATGACCTCGCTGATTGGTGGATCGCTGCTGCCGGCTGCATCCGTCGTGTCACGTGGTGTCGCTGCGTCAACGAGCGGCTCAACGCCACCGATCCCGGCGACCCGTTGCACCAAGGGCTGAATGTGCAGTGCTTCAGGGCCCACTCCATCCATCGGCGAAATCAGCCCGCCCAACACGTGATAGCTGCCCTGAAATTCGCGCGTTCGCTCCAGCGCCAGCAGATCGCGCGAATCGGCCACCACGCACAGCTGACCGTTGCGGCGCTCAGGGTTGCGGCAGATCTCGCACAGCGGCTCAGCCGACAGGTGAAAACAGCGGCGGCACTGGCCCACCTGACTGCGGGCCGCCAGCAGGGCATCGGCAAAGGCATGGATCTGCTCTTCAGGCTGTCGCAGCAGATGCAAGGCCAGGCGCTGGGCGGTGCGCGGACCAATTCCAGGCAGGCGCTCGAATTGATCGATCAGCCGAGCCAACGGGCGCGTGAAGCCGCTCAGGGGTCCGCCGCAGATGGGCCCGAATCTAGAGAGTCCAGAATGGGGCTGGCCTCTCCATTGCCTTCATGGGTCTGCCCGGCTTGCTCTCTGTCCTTTGCCGCTGGCGTTCTGCCCTGGTGGCCCTGCTGTTGGGCCTGCTGGTCACGAGCTGCAGCGCTGCCGCCGCCGGCCTCAACAGCTATCAGAGCCCTGACGGGCGTTATGCCTTTCTCTACCCCACCGGCTGGACCCGGGTGCAGGTCAGCGGCGGGCCCCAGGTGGTGTTTCACGACCTGATCAACAGCGACGAGACCCTCAGCCTGGTGATCTCGAACGTTGACAGCAATGACGACCTAAGCCAGCTGGGCAGCGCCGTGGCCGTAGGTGAGCGCCTGCGCCGCACCGCCATCGCCCCCGAGGGCAGCGGTCGCGACGCCACCCTGGTCGAAGCGCGCGAGCGCGAGGAGGCAGGCCACACCTTCTATGACCTCGAATACAGCGTCCACCTCAGCGATCGGGACCGCCATGAGCTGGCCACGGTGGTGGTCGATCGCGGCCGGCTGTACACCTTTGCCGCGAGCACCAATGAGGTGCGCTGGGCCAAGGTCAAGGGCCTGTTCGACCAGGTGATCCGCTCCTTCACCCTGCTGGTTTGATCCACGTTGTTGGTGCTGGCCTGGCCGGCAGCCTGCTGGCTCTCGAGCTGCGCGACCTGGGGGCGGCTGTCACCCTGATCGACGGCGGCGCAAGCGAGACCGCCACCACCCTGAGCTACGGCTTGATGCCGCCAGGCGCTGCTGCAGCCTGGCGGCGCCTGCAGCGCAGGCATGGCGATCTGGGTCTGCGGCGACGCTGGCTGCAACAGGGCGACAGCGGGCTGCCGTTGCCCGCTTGGCAGATCGAGCCAGGGTTGTTTGCGGCGCGCGTGGGGGCCGTCCTGCGTCAAGCCAGGGTGCAGCAGCGCAGCCAACACCTGCAGAGCCCTGAAGCTCTGGCGGGGCTGCAGGCTCAAGGTCCCGTGGTGCTGGCCTGCGGCGCCGGTTGCCGCCGCCTCGCGCCCCAGCTGCATGCACGTCTGTGCTGCAGCTGGGCGGGGGTGCTGGAGCTCAACGATCGCGGCGGGGTTCCGGCGCCTTGCCGTTGGGCTGGTATCGCCCTGCTGCCGCAGCGCTTTGAACGCCTGGAGCTGGAGCGGCAGGCAGCGGCGCTCAGCCAGGAGACGTGGATCGTTGACCCCGGCCTGGTGCCCTGTGGCCCGCAGCTGCTGGCGGGGCAGATCACCCTGGTGCGACCCGGCCAAGACTGCGGCGACGAGCCCCCCGCTGCGGCGCTGATGGAGCAGCGGCTGCGCCAGGGCCTGGCTCAGCGCTGGCCCCAGCTGGCCGCTGCCGCCGGTCGCTACCGCCAGGCGGCGGTGAGCTTCTGCAGCGATGGCGTACCGCTAGCCGAGCAGCTGGACGCCGGCCTGTGGGTGCTGGCGGGGTTCAGCGGCGCCTTTGGCCAGCTGCCGGCCGCTGCTCAAGCGCTCGCCCGCCAGATTGCCGCCGTGACAACACCGGTTCCCTGAGGGAAGATGGGCGCCATGACAACGGGTCTGCCCAGCGATCAACCACCCCCGGCCGCAGGTCTTCCAGGGCGCCTGCACAAGCTCGGTCAACGCTGGTCAGGGCTCAGCGACCACGACCAGGTGGGGGTGTGCCTTGGGGGCGTCGCCGGGGCCGTTGTGCTGTGGGCCCTGTTCTGGCCGGTGCCCACCGAAGTGGTGGGCATGGGCGTGCTGATCTTCCCCGACAACGCTGGTGTGCTCAACGCCCGCTCAGGCGGTCAGGTCAAAACGGTCGACGTCCGCACGGGTGATCACGTGCGCAAGGACGATGTGCTGATGCGGCTGTACCTGCCGGTGCTTGAAAAGCAGCTGGCCCAGCAGCGCGGCAACCTGGCCCAGTTGGAGCATCACAACCGCGAGTTGACCGCCCGCGATCTGCTGCGGCTCAGCACCGAGAAGGTCGCCCTCGACACGGCCCTGGCCAAGTTGCGTGACGATGCTCGCCGCTACCAGGGCCTCCAGAGCACCTACGCCAACAAGCTGCGCAACCTCGACTGGCTGGCCCAGCGCCAGGTGGTAGCCCCCCTGTCGAGCAGCGTGGTCACGGCGCAGCAGAACCTGACCAGCACCAGCGTGCAGCTGGATGACACCAAGACCCAGGAAAAGAACCTGCTGACCAACTACCAGCAGGTCAAACTCAACATCGAAACCCAGGCCCTGCAACGGCGCTACCAGATCGACGATCTCAAACGTCAGATCAAGGTCACCGAAGCCCAGATCGCCTACGACGGCAACGTCGTTGCCGAGCGCGACGGCAATGTGCTCGATCTGCAGGTGATCCCCGGCCAGACCGTTGGCACCGGCCAGCGCCTGGGCACCATCGGCGTGCGGGATCAACCGCAAGCGGGTGATGGCAAGCTCAAGGCCGTTGCCTACTTTGCCCCTGCCGATGCCCGCCGCCTGCCGCTGGGCCTGGAGGTCGAGGTGGTGCCGGAGTGGAACCAGCGGGGCCGCTTCGGCGGGATTGTGGGGCGCATCACCCAGGTGCTGACCCTGCCTGCCACCACCGACGACATCTCCACCACCGTCGGCAACCCACAGCTGGCACAGGAGCTGACCAAGAACGGTCCGGTGATGCGCGCCGAAGTCGAACTCTCCCGTCGCCGTGGTGGCGATGATGGCTTCCGCTGGACCCTGTCGGGTGGCAGCGGGGTGTTTCCGGTGCGCGATGGCCTGACGGTCAGCACCCACGCCTACGTGGAGTGGCGCACCCCGATCACCTATG
>CAYFMB010000203.1:0-3792 GCA_964344095.1 uncultured Klebsiella sp. | reverse complement strand
CCACCGGCGTGCCGCCCTGGGCTTTGAGCTGTTGCACCAGGGGAGCGACGCGGTCTTGCAGGTTGGTGCGCACCCCGGTGACACCGGTGACGCTCACCAAATACGTAAAGCCGCGGCTGGCCGCATGGATGCGGGCCATGCGATCGGCCGGGGTGGTGGGGGCTACCAGCAGCACCAGATCGAGGCCATGGCCAGCCGCGATCGCCGACAGCTTTTCGCCCTCTTCGAGCGGCAGGTCGGGCACCACCAGGCCGGCGGCGCCGCTAGCGGCGGCATCGGCACAAAAGGCCTCCATGCCTTTGTTGAGCAGGGGGTTGCTGTAGGTGAAAAGGATCACCGGGATTGTGAGCTGCCCCTTGAGGCCGGCCAGCATCGCCAGCACCTTGGCGGGGGTGGTGGTGGCGGCCAGGGCGCGGCTGGCTGCCGCCTGAATCACCGGCCCATCGGCCAGTGGGTCGCTGTAGGGAATGCCCAGCTCGATCAGGTCGGCCCCCTCGGCCTGCAGCGCCAGCAGGGTGGATGCGGTGGCGTCCAGGTCGGGATCACCTGCCATCACAAACGGCATCAGCGCACAGCGCTGCTGCTGCCGCAGGGCCTCAAAACGCTGCTGAATTGCCGTCACGCCTGCTGCTCGGATGCCCCTGAGCCTATGGGGTCACTGCTGGCGCCGGTCTCGGCCAGCAGCTTGGCCTGCTCTTCGGGGCTGAGGGCCTCAAAGCGGCGCAGCAGCTCGGCATCGGTGAAGGCGTCGTAGGCCTGGCGGTAGTCGCGCCGCTGCTGCATGTAGGTCATGCCACCGGTCACGGCCCGAAACAGATAGCTGCCGGTCCAGACCAGAACCAGCAGCATCAGCACAGCCGAAGCGGCAATCCCGGCGGAGAATCCCTGAAAACCATTGGCCGCAAAGGCTGCGTAGCCCGCAGCCCCGATGCCGAGCACCGCCAGCCCCAGCAACAGAGCTCCTCCTTTGGTCACGTGCAGCGGTTTGATGAACCACCATCCTGGCGTGAGGTCATCCGAGGCTGGCCTGTCAACAAGACGCGGCGAGTCGAACAATGGCTTTCAGACCTGGCCCTGACCTGCCATGCGCAGGTTGATGAATGGGGCAAACAGGATCAGGCCTGGGAAGAACAGAAACACCAGGCCATAGACGCCAAAGCGTTCGAGCTTTCCCATGCTGGTCCAGCGCTTGACCATCCAGGCGTAAAGCAGGAGTGGCACCACAACCAAATAAGCCCCACCCAGCACGATGTAGAGGCCGATCACCAAGAGGGTGTCGGTGGGAATGGCGCTGAGGAAGCCGGGAATGGGCACGCTCGAACCACAGATGGAGCAAGTTTAGGAGGCTCGTCGCACCCACTGGTCATCGGCGCGTGGGGTCTTCAGGGCCAGGCCTGCCCGAGGCGCTGAGGCATTGTTCCCGGGCGAAACTAAAGTGCCGCTGCCGGGGGGGCATGGCGAAACCGGTAGACGCAGCAGACTTAAAATCTGCAGGCCGCAAGGCTGTGGGGGTTCAAGTCCCCCTGCCCCCATCCGACGTTGCGTCTCGACAAGTGAGGTCAGGCCGACAGCAGCTCGAGCTTGAACTCGAACAGGCCATGCGCCATGGTCGCTGGCTTGCTGACGACGAGCTCGCTGCCTTGGACGCTGTGCAACAGCAGCGTGGCGATGCCGTGCAGGTTCGCCGCAAGGTCTGGCTGCTGACCGGCTTTTGCGCGCTGATCCCGCCACTCTGGCCCTTGGCTTTGGTGCTCGTGCTGCACCAGCTGTTCCCGCGCACCACCCGGCGTTACGGGGTGATCACAGCCGTGGTGCTGCTGGTGGGGGGAGGGCTGCTGCTGCTGGCGCTGCTGGCTTTGGTGGTGGCCGTGCTGATGGCGCTGTTCTAGCTGCCGCCCCTGGCGTTCAGTCCCAGCTCCCAGCCTTTGACCAGCCGGTAGATCACCGGCACCACCAGCAGGCTCAGGGCCGTGGCGGCGAGGAGGCCGCTGAACACAACGGTGCCGATGCTCACCCGGCTGCCCGAGCCGAAGCCACTGGCCACCAGCAACGGCAAAAAGCCCGCCAGCGATGAAAACGCTGTCAACAGAATGGGCCGCAGACGGGCCAAGGCGGCCTCGCGGATCGCTTGATCCAGTGGTTCACCCCAGCGCAACCGCTGATTGGCGAATTCGACGATCAAGATGCCGTTCTTGGCAGCCAGGCTCACCAGCACGAGCAGTCCCATCTGGCCGTAGACGTCGAGGGCCATGCCCCGCAGCGCCAGGCCGATGACGGCGCCCAGCAGTGCCAGCGGCACCGTCACGCCAATGATCAACGGGTCGATCAGGTTTTCGTACAGCGCGGCCAGCACCAGCAGCATCACCACCACACCCAGGGCGAAGACGCGCACGTTGCTGCCATCAGCACGAGACTCCTCGCGCGCCAGACCCGCCCACTCAAGCGCTGTGCTGCCGCCTTGCTGTTGCTGCACCTGCTCCAGCAGGGCCATGGCCTGGCCGCTGCTCACCCCTGGTTTGGGCAGGGCGCGCACACTGATCGAGCGCACCAGGCGGGTGTGGTTGATGCTGGTGGGTCCACTGCTCTGCTGCAGCCGCACCAGTTGCCGCAGTGGAATCAGTGTGCCCTCACGGTTGCGCACCATCAGGTTGAGCACGTCATCGGCGCTGCGGCGCTTGGCTCCCTCAAGCTGCACGATCACCTTGCGCACCTGCTCGCTTTCGAAGCTGTCATTGACGTAGTCGCTGCCAAAGCTGGCCCCCAGGGTGTCGACCACCGCCGACAGGTCCACCCCCAGGGCGGCCATTTGCAGGCGGTCAGGGATCAGCTGCAGCTGGGGAGCACCGGCGCTGAAGCGGGTGGACACCCGTTCAAAGGCCCCTGTGGCCCGGGCTGCGCCAATGAAGGCCTGCACCTGCTGTTCAAATGCTGCCAAGTTCAGCTGTCCGTTGCTGACATCGAGCAGCTCAAGCTCCAGCCCCCCTTCGCTGCTGAAGCCGCGCACACTCGGGGGTTCGCTCAACTGCACCATCGCCAGGTGGATCTGGCGGCGCAGCTTGCGGTTGAGCCGTTCCAGCACGTCGCTGGTGCTGTCGTCGCGCTGCTCGATCGCTGCCAGACGCAGGTACAGCAGGCCCTTGCTGGGGCTGCTGTCGCCAAAGGATCGCCCCGCAAAGAACGTTGCCCGGGTGATCAGCGGTTCGCTGCGCACCACGCCGCGCACCTGTTCGATCACTGCCTGGGTTTGTTGCAGGCTGGCGCCGTCTGGCAGCACGATCACCCCGCGCAACTGACCGGTGTCCTCCTGCGGGATGAAGCTCGTTGGCAGGGCCTGGAGGGCCACGGCCGTGATGACGATTCCTGCTAGCAGCACGGCCACCACCCGTCGCCAGCGCTGCAGCACCCAATCGAGCAGTCGGCTGTAGGGAGCCTCAAGGCTTTCGAGCCAGCGCCGCGGCGGATCAATCCAGCGCAGCAACCAGGCCGGTTCGCGTTGATCGGGCCGCACCACCCGGCTGGCCAGCACGGGGGTAAAGGTCAAGGCGTTGAAGGTCGACAGGGCGATCGCGGCGCTGATCGTGATCGCAATCGGCGCGTAGAGGCGGCCAACGCTGCCGCCCAGACCCAGCACCGGCACGAACACGACGATCAGCACCAGGGAGGTAGCGATCACGGCGCTGCCCAGCTCGGCCATGGCCTCGCGCGCGGCCAGCAGCGGCGGCGTGCCCTGCTCGAGCCGGCGGCCGATGTCTTCGCTGACGACGATGGCGTCGTCGACCACCAGGCCCGAGG
>CAYFMB010000202.1:0-3795 GCA_964344095.1 uncultured Klebsiella sp. | reverse complement strand
GGAGTGTAAAGGAAGTTTGCGCGATTTGTGAAGCCCCTTGGCCCAGGTCTCTCGCGACCCCGCCTTTGGATGCCTCCCTGACGGCATCGAACAGCGCAAGAGCTCGCCCCGAGGAGCCCCTGCGGATCGGCTCAGCCGCCTGCGCGGTAACAACTGCTTGACAACACCAGCAGGCGGAGCTGCGCTGAAAGGGAATCCGAACTGGTCGCATGTCCCGACCCAAGCTTTCCCTGGCACCCGTCCTGCGCCTGGCCGCGCCTCTGACCATTGCCGCCGCTGTTGTGCTGCCAGCCGGCCATGGCCAGGCCCAACCGGCGGTTCCGGCGAGCGCCGTGCGCGCCATCAACCTGGCGCGCACCACCGCGATTGCAGAAAACGGCGGCCTCAGCAACTACAGGCCTGCTCAATGCATGTTCCAGACAGCCAACCCCGCCAATCCTTGCCTGATCAACAGCCCCTACAACAATAACAACAATTACAACAACCAAAACAACAATAACAACAACAATTACGTTTTCCGCTTTCAGGGCGGATCTCCCGGCTGGCAGCAGATGAACCAGTCACCAACGGTGGAGACGGAAATCTCGATCTCGCCAGATGGACGCAATGTTGTGCAGGTGAATTACAACGGCGCACCCCGCTGAAGCCGCTGAGCCAGAACAATCAGGGCATCCCGCCAGGCCTCGTTGACGGGCCAGATCTCCCGATTCGTGAGACTGAAGGCGATGCCCTTTTCGCCGTAGCTGGCCTCGCCGATGAAAACCGGCCAGTACACCGGCTGGTTCTTGCGACTGTCGTTCAACACCGCCAACAGGGACACCGTGTCTCCCTTGGTGTTACAGAACACTGGATCGCGCAGCTGCAGTGGCCGCCAGTCATGGCCCTGCAGTTGCGGATGCAGCAGGTAGCGCGGTGTGCCGTCCTGATCACGCGGCACATCGACGCTGCAGAGGTGCCGATGCACCACCAGCTGAGCAGGCAACCGCAGTGAGCCCGAGGCGGCGGCGGCGACTACCCCAAACGCGCACTCCACAGCGATCTGGGTCTGCCTGCAAATGGCGGCATCGAGCACGCCCTGAGGCACCGGACCCACCTCGATCACCAGCCCACAGGCCCAGCGTTCCACCAGAAAGCCACGCTGGGCGGCATCGGCTTCGTGCAGGTAGATCGGCAGACCGAGGCGTTGCTGCAGCGCGGCCGCCAGAGCCAGATCGGCCGGCCGGCGGCCGTAGACCACCAGGCTGTTGCCCATGGCCGCCGTGGTGCTGTGCAGATCGAGGGCCACCAGACTGGGCTCGGCAGCATCGGGGCCGTGGCGTTGCAACAGCTCCCGGGCCCGCACCATTTCATGTTGCTGCTGGGTTGTGTCAGCCAGCAGGCTGGGTTCGAAGCAGCGATTCAGGTCGCGCTCGATGTAACGCCGGCCAGCCTGAAATGCCTCGGGATTGCCCAGCACCAGCTTCAACGCCAGACCGTGGTTGTTCAGTTCCGCGGGGTTGGTCCGCCACTGCTGCAGCAACCAGGGGGCATTGCGCTCGTTGCCGTGAGTACCCCCCACCACCAGGATTGAGCCGCCCGGGAAGCCTGCGCTCGGCATCACTGGGTGAATGCTGCTGATCCACCCAGCCTGACGCACCTATCCTATGGCTCCTGCACCGCTGCTGGTGAAGACCGCCCGCTGCCTCTGGCAGTGGGAATGGCAACAGCTGATGGGCGGCCTGGGCCCGGCCGATGCCCAAGGGAACTACCGCCGTCCCGCTGGGGCGTTTGCAGCGCTGCCGCCCCTGCCCAGCGACGCCGCTGCAGCCGACAACCACGTCCTGATCGTCGGCCGCAGCTGCCCCTGGGCCCACCGCGCCTGGCTGGTCTGGACGCTGCGACAGCTGGGGCAGTCGATCACGCTGCTGGTGGTCGAGCCCGACCCCGAAGCGGGTCGCTGGTGCTTCAGCGAGCCCTTCGAGGGGTGCACCACCCTGGCCGAGCTGTATCGGCGCAGTGGCGCCGGCGCCGCAGTGCGCGCCACAGTCCCTGCGCTCTACTCCCGCAGCCGCAGGCGGATCCTGGTCAGCGAAAGCGCCCGGCTGATCGAGCTGCTCAACCACTGGCCCCAAGCACCGGAGGCGCCGGCGTTGGACCTCGACCCGCCGCAACAGGCCCTCAGCACCGCCCAGTGGCGCGAGCAGCTGCAGCAGAACGTCAACGATGGGGTCTACCGCTGCGGCTTTGCCCGCACCCAGGCCGCCTACGACCGCGCCGAGACCGCGCTGTTTGCCACGCTGGAAGCCGCCAACTGCAGCTTGGCCGAGCGGGCCGAACAGTGGCTCAGCGGGCCGCAGCTGAGCCTGGCCGATGTGGTGCTGTTCCCCACCCTGATCCGCCTGGAGCAGGTCTATGCACCGCTGTTCGGCTGCAGCCGCCAACCGCTGTGGCAGCTACCAGCCCTATGGCGCTGGCGCACCCGCTTCTTCGGACTTGCTGAGGTCGAAGCCACCTGCCTGAGCGACGCCTGGCGACGCGACTACTTTGGCGCCCTGTTTCCGCTGCAACCCAGCGGCATCGTGCCTGCCGGCCCACCACTCTCCACACTGGTCCTAGGGCAGCCACCGCAACCATGAGCGATCCGGTGTACGAAGGGGTCTACGGGACCTACAGCATTACGGCCGACGACCGCCGCGAGGTGGCCGGCTATCGCCTGGCGCTGCTCACTGCCGCCATCGCCCAGCTGGCCCTGCTGGCCCAGTGGCGCTGGCTGGGGGCCACGGAGCTCTGGCCCTGGTGGCTGCTGATGGCCACCGCTCTGGGGCTGGCCCTGCGCTGGATTCACATCTATTTGCGGCCATTGCACCGCGCCCTGCAGCTGCTCTGGCTGCTGGGGTGCCTGGGCAGTGGCCTGCTGGCCCTGCAGGTGGGTCCAGCCCAGATGACCGCCGCCCTGGCCGAACAGCGCCTGTGGCTGCTGGCCATCGGACCGCTGTTTGCCGCCCTGGCCGGCATCGGTTTCAAGGAGTTCTTCTGCTTCAGGCGCGCCGAAGCGATTGGCGTGACCCTGCTGCTGCCCCTGGCCCTGCTGGGATACCTGTTGGGGCTGCTGCCTGGAGCCGTCACCCTGACGCTGCTGACGGTTGAGGCCGTGTTGCTGCTGCTGCTCTGCCTGCGCAAGCTGCCGATGGAGCCGGCGGCCGATGTAGGCGACAAGAGCGTGTTCACCCACCTCGAGTCTCTGCGTCAGGCCGGCGCCAACGCAGCTGGAGGCATCTGAGCTTGAGCCAGATCAGCCTGATCGACGCCGGCAAGGACTTCGGCATTCGCACCCTGTTTGAGGGGCTGAACCTGCACATTGGCGAGCGCGACCGCCTGGGGCTGATCGGTCCCAACGGCGCCGGTAAATCAACGCTGTTGCGGGTGCTGGCGGGGCGCGAACCGCTCGGCAGCGGCGAACGCCGCTGCCGGCCCCAAAGCCGCGTCGTCCTGGTGGATCAGGAACCGGAGCTCGATCCCACGCTGACGGTGCTCGATCAGGTGTTCAGCGCCAGCGGCGACAAAATGCAGCTGCTGCGGCGCTACACCGCCGTGAGCGAAGCCCTAGCCCGGGCTCACGCCAGTGGCAGCGATGACACCGCTCTGCTGGCCGAGTTGGGTGACCTCAACAGCCGCATGGACCAGAGCCAGGCCTGGGCCCTGGAGCAACAGATCCGTGAAGTGCTGCAGCGTCTGGGCATCAGCGACAGCCAACGGCTGGTGGGAGAGCTCTCAGGCGGCTACCGCAAGCGCCTGGCCCTGGCCGCAGCCCTGGTG
>CAYFMB010000201.1:0-3799 GCA_964344095.1 uncultured Klebsiella sp. | reverse complement strand
TCCTCAACCTGTACATGTTGCCGTTTTATGCCGGCATTGCCCTGCTGCCGATGCGGCAGGAAGCGGTTCTAGGTGCCTTGCTGGTCGTGACAGCACTGATCAGCACTCAGCTGGGACCCGAGATTGCTCCAGCAGGGGCCATCGGCCGTCTGCCCGTGCAGATCGCCTCGATGCTGGTGTGCATCTGGAGCTGCAATCTCAACACCCGCCTCAAGCAGAGCAGCACCCTGCTTGAAGCGATGTTCAGCTCATCACCCGTCGGCATTGTGCTGATCAAGGAGAGAAGCAGCGCCATTGTGCTGGCCAACCCTGCCATCGCCAGCATGCTTGGCGAGCCGCAAGGCCAACTGAAAGGACGACGCTGGAGCGACTTGGGTGCTGTCATGCCGGCAGAAGGGCAGGTCATGCGCGTCCAGCTGCACAGCCCGCAGGGAGATCGCCATGTCGACGTTGTCAGCACGGCGATCCCAGGTCTCTATCGCGACGGCCCGCTGCACCTGCTGCAAGCGATGGACTGCCAGCAACGCATCGAAGCAGAACAGGCCTTGGCCAAGCAGACCGAAGAGTTGCAACTGGCCCTGCGGGCCAGCCTCAAGGCCAATGCGGTCTTGCATGAACTGCGGCAACCGCTCGCCCTGCTGCTGATGCAGGTTCGTCTGCTGCAACGGCATCAACAGAGACAACCCAATGGCGATGGCGAACTGGCTGAGGGCCTGCGCAGCCTGTTGACCAGCACTGAGGAGATCAACAGCGATCTTGAGGCAATGGCGTCATTGCTGCGCAGCGTCAAACCAGGGCCGGCCCAACGCCTCGATCTGGCTGCGCTCAGCTGCCACTGTCTGGAGTTGCTCGAGCCCGAGCTGGGCGCCAGGAGCGTGGCGTTGCGCAGCAATGGCCTCAGCCACCCGCTGTGGATCAATGCCGATCAGGTTCAGTTGCGCATCGCCATTACCAACCTGCTACGCAACGCCGTAGAAGCCCTGCAGAATCAACCACCCGCCAGCCGGCGCATCGCCATGCAGCTGCAGACCGAGGGCTCAGAAGCGGTGCTGTGCATTGCTGACAGCGGGCCTGGTCTGCCTCAAGACAACCTCGAGGCGCTGCAGTTGCGCACGAGCAAGAGCGCGGGTCTAGGCCTGGGCTTGTTCACCACAGACATGATCGCCACCAACCATGGCGGCAAGCTGGTACCGGGACGCAGCAGCGACTTGGGCGGAGCCGCCATGGTGTTGCGACTCCCCCTTGCCGAGACCGCGGTGACGCCACGACTGCCGGCGCTGCCGCAGAGCTGAGGCAGAAAATCGCCCGAACACGGCCGTGCCCTGGAGTGACCCCTAAGCCTGCTGCAGCACGCTCGAGCACAAGGCCATGACACCCACACAACGGCTGTTCCGGTTTCTCGCCGCTGGTTTGCTGCTGTGCTGCGGGGCACCGGCACTGGCCCAGGCAGAGCAGGCCGGCGGACCGCTCCCGACCACCCTCAAGGAGCGTCAGCAGCTGTTGCGCATGATCACGCAACAGCAGCAATCGGTGCTGCAGCAACGTTTCAACTGCATCAACCGCGCCGCCAACCTGGCCGAACTCGAGCGCTGTGAGCGCGGCGATCCGCTCCAGCTGCCGGGTTGGTATCGCGGGGCAGGCATCGGTGGCTGGCGATGCCCGATGTGGTGAACGGGGATCAAGAGGCCTCTGGTCTGATCAAGGCCGGGATCATCAGCGCACACAGCAGACGGCAGATCACATCGACCAAGGACGACTGCTGCAGCTCCAGCGCTTCGGCAGTGAGAGACCCATCGCTGGGCTGGTGATCCAACAGCTGCAACGTTGAGCGCAACAGCGACAGCACATGAGCCTGACTGGGGTGGGTCGGCCCCACCACCATGGGACGTTGCAACAACGACAGGTCGAGCCCATCGAGGCCAGAGGCTTCAGCCATCGCCAGGGCCGAAAGAGCCAAGCGCTCAGGCGTGGTCGCGATCACGTAGCCATGGGCATCACGAATCTCACAGCGGTACGCCTCACCGGGCAGGAACAACCCCGGCATCTCAGGACTGTTGTGCAGACAGGCCCCACCCTGACGCACTGAAGCACGTCCACCGCACGACAACAAAAAGGTGTTCAGGGCATGGTCTCCGACAGCAAACCGAAAAGAACTACCAAGACCCACAGCCACGCGCAGACCTGGTAGTTCAAGGCTGGCGACCTTGTGGGCGTAGTCGCTGGCGGGATCCAACGGATGGGCATCAACCGCGGGGAGAGCCGCCGACACCCTGCTCCAACAGGCCTCGTCACCTGACACCACCACCGCACGCGCCTGAAGCCCAGCCAGGGGAGCAGCACCCACGCGCAACAACTCAGACATCAGGCAACCACGGCAATCCGCTGAATCCCCAGCCACCATGGCAGCACCCACAAATGAGAGAGCAACTGCCATCGCGACTGACCGGGACAAGACCTCCCTTGAGAAGGCGATCTAACCAACACAACATCAACACTTGCTAGAGTTGGAGGGTGTTTTTGTTGCGGTGGATACAAATGAGCATGCATCTTGGCGAGGCCATCCTTAAGCCTATCCAAACCCAGATTTGTCGCGCACCTGCCATCCGTGAGCAGATCCATATGTGTGTAGCCAAGACAACAGTTCGAAGCCCGATTCGCCTCTGAACTCCACAGCAATCAAAACCCTCAAGGGTCGGCCTGAATGCTGTCAGTCGAGCTGCTGCAAGCCCTTGATGATGTGATCTGGCTTGGCTCAGAAGCACAGGCAGCAGACTTGTCCCATTGCAACCAGAGCACAATCTGTCGACGCGCCAGGCAAGCAGCAAGACTCTTTTCGATTGAGCTGGTCAAAATCAACCATGAATGGAGGATTGCAACGCCATGCACTCTGCTGAGTCTTGAGCGCCATGTGCATCAGCTGTTTCGCTTCCAATCCAATGCCCGCCTGAGGCTGGAGTCGGATCACTGGGTGGGACAGCAGTTTGCTGCCTACCTACCCGGCGGCTGGATCCACGGAAAGCCCAGACGCATTGGGATCGAGAAGCCGATGCGCTTGCTTGACGAACGGGTCCTTGATGCCTGGATCTCGTCAACCATCAGCGATTTACCAGCTGGTGACGATCCGAAGTATCGGGTCTATCAGTTGGCACAGATGCCCGTGGAAATCGCCTGCGCCAGCGATCACCCCTTGATCCACATCAAACAACTGAGCCAAGGCGACCTGTTGCAGTTTCCTTCCCTCGCTCTTCCGTTCCACCTCTATCCGAACTTTTCGAGACAGATGCAAAGCAAAGGCCTATGGACCGAAACCGCGACGATGCGCAGTTACGACTTCACGCAGTGGGAGGCGAGGGCCATGGCCAGCCTGACAACAATCCCCATCAATGTGTTGTCGACCCATGCCAACGCTCAGTTGACGTCGCTCGATTTCGAGATCGGCATCAACGACTGTGTTGCGCTGGTGGTGCGGCGTGACATGGCCGAACAGGCTGCCGTGCAGGCGTTGTTACAAGCCCTGCAGCGGTGGCTCGCCCATGTCGCCATCAACAAGCCGGCCTTGACGATCACCAGCTAAGGCTCGACCTCGCAAGCGCCTTGCGTTGTCGACGAAGTGGAGCCAACACGTCCCGTGATGGCGATCCGTGATCGACAACAGCACAGACACGAGGAGATGCATATCACGCATATCACCCATGCACACGCAACACAGGGACCAAGAGACGAGACCACCCCGCTAGAACCGCTGCAGCTCAGCAGCTCAGCAGCTCAGCAGCTCAGCAGCTCAGCAGCTCAGCAGCTC
>CAYFMB010000200.1:0-3802 GCA_964344095.1 uncultured Klebsiella sp. | reverse complement strand
TCACCGTTTGCGCCGCGGGCCATGGCCACCGTCAAGGAGATCTACGCCGACCTGGCCCGCAGCGCCAGCTTTGACGGACTGCTCTTTCACGATGACCTGACGCTGAGCGACTACGAGGACGCCAGCGCACCCGCACTGGGTCAGTACCGAGCCTGGGGGCTGCCGAGCGATCTGGCGACCATCCGCTCTGACGACGCCCTGCTAGGGGTCTGGACCAACCGTAAGACCGAGGCACTGGAGCAGCTGAGCCTTGATCTGGCGGCCATTGTGCGGCGCGAACAACCCGGCCTGCACACCGCCCGCAACCTTTACGCCCAGGTGGTGCTCAATCCCCACGCCGAAGCCTGGTACAACCAGTCCCTCGATCTGGCCCTGCGCGACTACGACTTCACCGCCGTGATGGCCATGCCCTACATGGAGCAAGCTGACGATCCGCCGCGGTTCTTGGCCCAGTTGGTGCATCAGGTGAGCCGGCTGCACAACGGTCTGGAGCGCACCTTGTTTGAAATCCAGACCACCGACTGGAACACCCACAAGGATCTCCCCAGTGGCGAACTGGCAGACCAGCTGCGCGAGCTGTATCGCCTGGGGGTTCACCACACGGGCTACTACCCCGACAACCTGCAGCGCGGCACACCCGATCCAGCGCTGCTACGTCCGGTGTTTGAAGCCCAAAGCAGCCTGCCCCGGGGTTCGTGAGCAGCACGGCGCTGGTCGACGGACTCAACCGGGGGCTGCTCATTTACCCGATCGGCCTGTCGCTGCTGTGGGTGGCCATGGCCCTGATCTGGAGCTGGCGCAGTGAGTGGCCGTTGCGCTGGCAGCGCATCGCACCTGAAGGGGCGCAAGGTCCACCGGTGAGCGTGCTGATTCCCTGCTTCAACGAATCGGCCACGCTGCCTGAAACCCTGCGGGCTGCGTTGAACCTGCGCTGGAACGACTGGGAAGTCATCGCCATCAACGATGGCAGCAGCGACGACACCGGCGCCCAGCTTGAAGCCTGGTCCGCGATCCATCCACGGCTGCGGGTGGTCCAGTTGGCCAGCAACCAGGGCAAGGCGCTGGCCCTGCGCGCCGGCGCCCTGCTAGCCCGTCATGAGCTGCTGGTCTGCATCGATGGCGATGCTCTGCTCGACCCCGATGCGGTGGGTTGGTTGGTGCGGCACTTCGCCGGCGAACCACGTCTGGCGGCGGTGACTGGCAACCCACGCATCCGCAACCGCACCTCACTGCTCGGGCGGCTGCAGGTGGGCGAGTTTTCCATGATCATCGGGCTGATCAAGCGGGCCCAGTCGCTGCTGGGAGGCCTGTTCTGCGTGTCGGGCGTGATCGGCTGCTTTCGCCGCAGCGCTCTGCATGCTGTCGGCTATTGGAATCCGGCTCGGCTGACCGAAGACATCGACATCACCTGGCGGTTGCAGCGCGCCGGCTGGCGCGTGCGCTACGAACCCCATGCCCTGGTGTGGATCCTGATGCCGGAGACCCTCAGCGGGCTCTGGCGTCAGCGGCTGCGCTGGGCCGAGGGCGGTCTGCAAGTGCTGCGGGCCAATCTGGATCTGCTGTGGAAGCCGCGGCAGTGGCGACTGCTGCCCTTGCTGCTCGAACCCCTGGCCAGCCTGATCTGGGCTCAGCTGTTGGCGATCGAGATGCTGGCGGCCATCGCC
Organism: uncultured Klebsiella sp.; assembly: GCA_964344095.1. Classification (GTDB taxonomy): domain Bacteria; phylum Cyanobacteriota; class Cyanobacteriia; order PCC-6307; family Cyanobiaceae; genus RGUW01. Next base: position 2,138 of record CAYFMB010000200.1, on the reverse strand, counting down.
AACCCCTGGTTCCATGGCAGCCTGAGCGTGTCGCTAACTGGCCTGATTCCGCACGATCTGGCGGTGGCCCTGCTGCTGGTCTGCGCCCTCCAGTTCGTGATCTGTTTCTGGCTCGACCAGCCCTACGACGTGGGGCTGTCCCGCATCGGCTTCTGGATGATCTGGTATCCGGCGTTGTACTGGCTGCTGAGCTGGGCGGCCACGCTCCAGGCCAGTTGGCGGCTGCTGTTCATCCCGTCAACCCAGCGAGCCCGCTGGATCAGCCCCGATCGCGGACAGCAACACTGATGCTCAACGTCGCGGCGGAGATGCCGCACTTGTCGAATTCTTTTCCTCTGAATTGCACAGTGCCTGCAAAACCAACTCAGATTTCGTGACCACACCGATCGTGGATCTGCGCCATCGCCTCAGCTGGCGCACGCGGTGTCCCGCGCAATTGGGCACTGCGGCGCTATGGCTTGGGAGCTTCAGCCTGCTGGGTCCCCTCAAGCTGTCAGCACTGCTGCTGGCTGGGTCCCTGGCCGCACCCGCCGTCGTGGTGCTTGAGCGCTCGCGCCGCCAGGCATCAGTGCACGCCCCGGTCGCAGCGCCCAGCCCAAGCATCAACGATTTGCCGCGATCCGTCGTGGCAGCCGAGCTCGGGGTATCGGAAGCCCAGCTGTTCCGAGCCCGACACGCCCAGATCAGCATCGTGCATCACGCCAGTGACGGCAGCATCGTGGCGCTGGAAACCCCGCTTCCGCTCCACCAACCGCAACATCGCAGCCCCGATGCGCATCCTGTTGGCTGAGGACGATGCCCGCTTGGCTGAACCGTTGCGCGAGTTTCTGACGCGCCAGCACCATGCGGTGACCTGGTTCAACACCGGCACGGCAGTCGTCGATGCACTGCTCGACAACAGTTATGACCTGGTTCTGCTCGACTGGATGCTTCCAGGCCGCGACGGCCTGAGCATCGTGCAAGACCTGCGCCGCCAGGGTTGCACCACGCTGGTGCTGATGCTCACCGCCCGGGATGCCCTCGACGACGTTGTCGAGGGGCTGAAGGCAGGTGCTGACGATTACCTCGTCAAACCGTTGCGCCTGGCTGAACTGGCCGCCAGGATCCGCTCGCTGGAACGGCGCGCCGAACGCCCCTACAGCGGTCCGGACCTGCAGTGGGGACCGCTTCGGGTCGATGTGGAAGCAGCGCTGGCCTGGGTCGACGGCGTGGAGCTGCTGCTGACCAGCAAAGAATTTCAGCTGCTGGAGTGGTTTTTGCGCCATCCCGGCCGACTCGCCGGGCGCGCATACCTGCTGGATCAGCTCTGGTCCATGGACACCGACGCTGGCGAAGAAACGGTCAAAACCCATCTGAACAACCTGCGCCGCAAGCTGCGCGGCGCCGGCAGCCCCGACCCGATCGAGACGGTGCACGGTCAGGGCTATCGCCTGCAGTCGCCACCATGATTTGGCTGCGCTCTCGCCCAGAGGTCCCGACAGCCCAGCCAGCACGGTCGGTGCGCCGTCAGCAGCTGGAACTGCTCGGGCTCTATCTCGCCAGCCTCGCCGGTGTGCTGCTGGTGTTTGCGACGGTGGTGCGCAAGGGGTTTGAAAGCATCGCTTTGGCCGATCTGCGCAATCAGCTGCAGCTGATCGGGGAAGATCTCGCCTCACTGCCGATGCCAGAACCCGGCAGCGAGCGTGATCTGCAGGCCAGTCACAAGGATTTCGCCACGGCGCACCAGCAGGTCGAATGGTTCCGCGGCAATGACCGGCGCCCGGCGGCACGCCTGGGCGAAGTGCGCACGCTGGGTCCCCTGCCACCCCGCAAACCTGGCCAACGCTTGCTCTGGCAGAGCGACCTTGAGACGCTATCGCTGGTGCGCCCAGCCGATGCTGACGGTCTCGACAGGAGCGGCCAGCCCGTGGTCTGGCTACGGATCAGCCAGGGGCTGGAACCGTTTGAAGGCCGCTTGCGCCAACTGGATGGCGCCATGGCTGTCGCCATCACGCTGGCGCTCGGTCTCAGCGGCGTCTCGGCCACCCTGCTGGCCAGGCGCGTGGTGGAACCGCTGCAACGCAGTCTGCGGCGTCTGCGCGAATTTGAACTGGATGCCTCCCATGAGCTGCGCGGCCCCCTGGCCGCCATGGCGGCCA
>CAYFMB010000199.1:0-3807 GCA_964344095.1 uncultured Klebsiella sp. | reverse complement strand
GCCCCTTGCCGGTGCGTTGGAGCAGCTTTGCCCAGCTGGCCGTGGCGCCACGGCCGGGTGTGCTGCTCGCCCACGAGGTGCTCGATGCCTTAGCGGTCGAGCGGGTGCAGTGGGACGGGGCGCTTTGGCGCCGCCACATGGTGGCGCTCGACGACGCTGCAGCAGCAGGGCCCTCGCTGCGGCTGGAGCTCGGCGAGCCCCTGCATCCCGAGGCTGATGCGGCCTTGTGGAGCCAGCTGCAGCAGCGCGGACTGCTCAGCGAGCAGCAACCCTCGGCGGCCACCCGGCTGTTGCCCTGCGGCTGGACCACCGAGCTGCATCTGGGGCAGCAACCCTGGCTGCAGCAGGCAGCAGCAGCCCTGCGGATCGGCGTGTTGCTGGTCATCGACTACGCCCTCGAGACATGGCGCTACAACGCACCCAGCCGTAGCGGCGGCACGCTGCTGGCCTATCGCGGCCAGCGCGCCACGGCCGACCTGCTGCAAGATCCGGGCGCCTGGGATCTGACCGCCCATCTGTGTGTGGAAAGCCTCGATGCCGCAGCGTGCGCGTCTGGGTGGCGACCCCTGGGCCTGCGCCGCCAGGGGGAGGCCTTGCTGGCTCTGGGCCTGGCGCAGCGCCTGCATGGTTTGCAACAGAGCCAGCCGCAGCAGTTGGCAGCGGCCCTGGCTTCTCGTGAAGCCCTGCTGCGCCTGGTGGATCCAGCCGGCCTTGGTGAATTCCGCTGGATGGCTTACGCACGCGGGGCGCTTGCCGACCTCGAGTGCTCCATTTTCTTGAGCGAGGGCCCGCCCGGCTGAGGCTGCGGCCATGCTGCGGACCAGCGCCTCCGTTGCTGCATGGCCCCCACGCGTGCTGACGCCGAACCGATGCCGTTGGCACCTGCGGAACAGCTGCGCCGGCGCCTCACCCGGGGGAGGTGGGCGGTGATCGCGGCGACGACTGCGGTTTGGCTGATGGATCTCCTGCTCGCCAACCACCTCGAACACAAGCTTGTGGTCGCACCGCACGTGAAAGGGTTGATCACCAGCATTGAAAACCTCGGCACCTGGTTGTTTGTGGTTGTGACGGCGGGCCTGGTGATCTCTCTGTATCGCGGTAGCCGGCATCAATTGTTTAACTGGGGATTAACGTATCTGATCTATGCCGCTCTGCAACTCATCGCCAATGTGATGGCGATGATCTTCACGGCTGGCCATCACCAGGGAGAAGCCCTCACCAGCCTTTGGGATGTGGCGGCGGTTTACATGAGCAGCGTTCTGGTGTTCATGTTCATCTACATTTTTCTTGATGTCAGTACGCCGGGAGGCGTTTTCCTCTGGCCAGCCCGTGACGGCGAAGCTCCGCCAGAGCCGCACATCATCGACTACCTCTTTATCTCGCTCAACGTCAATTCCACGTACGGTCCCACCAGCGAGGCCCTGGTCTCGAGGCCGGCCAAGCTCGTCATGGCTGTGCAGGTGTTGCTGGCGATTTTGATGTTGACCGTGTTGATTGCCCGGGCTGCGGGTTCGACAGGCTGATCCCCAAAATCACGCCGCTGGCCATCACCGCACGGCGCGCTTTAGATCGCCAATTTGAGCCAGGCCGCGAGGCTCTGTTGGGGCTGCTCGGGTGAGCTGGTGATTTCGACAATCCGTTCGATGGCGTCGTCAGTGTCGAGCGCATCGAGGCAAACCTGTGCCACCAGCCGCCTTGGGATGCTGTTGCTCTCCTGCCTGTCGGGGCCGGAGTAGACGATGCCCTCGACAGCGGCGCGGCTGTCGTCTTCACTGAGTCCACCGGGCCGCACGATTGTCCAGCTCAGGCCGCTCTGCTGCAGCCACTGCTCGCCCAGGCGTTTCCACACCAGGATCAGGCCAAACAGGTTGAGCGGGTGCAGCCAGCGGCCGGCGCACAACGAGCTCACCAGCACAACGCGGGAGACGCCGGCCGCCTTGCAGGCGGCGATCTGGTCGCGAATCGCCAGGGCATCCACCTTGAGCGGCCCCGCCAGATCAATCGATGGCCGGGCACCGGTGGCGATCACCAGCGCTTCGCAGCCCTGCAGTGCTTGCTGCAGAGCGGCTGCGTCACTCAATTCGGTTCGAATCACCGACAGCTTGGCTGCTCCGTCCTCAGCGTTGCCGTGACTGTGCAGTTCGGGCGGCAACACCGACCCCGGCCGCAGGATCGCCCGAACGCTCTGGCCGCGTTTGAGTGCCTCAGCGGCGATGCGCCAGCCGGTCTTGCCTGAGGCTCCGGTGATCGCCAGGGTCATGAGACGGCATAACGCGTTTGGAGCGCCATGTTGGCGCCTGGCGCCAGCTCGAGGCGGCGGTCGCCGCTGATCAGCGCCGAACGGGGCCCGCTCCAAGGCTCCAGGCATAGCATGGGCCGTGGTGGATCGCTCCAGAGCACCACCAGATCGAGCGGATGGCTGCACTGCAGGGTGATGCGGCGGCCCGAACCTCGCCGAGCCCCGGGGTCGATCAGCTGGACGTCACCCGTGGGGCGCACCAGCAGGTCGATGCCCTGCTCAAGGCGGCTCAGCTGATCAGCCGTGTGCTCGTCGGCCATGGTCAGGTGGTTGAAGCACCGCTCGGGCAGCCCCTCAAAGCGCACACCCGATAAATCACTCACGTTGAAGTAGGGATGCAGCCCCAGGCTGAAGGGCATGGGTGCGTCGCTGCGGTTGTCGATCACCGCCCTGATGGCCAGCGCTTCTGGCTCCAACCGCAGTTCCAGCGTGAGGCCAAAGGCAAATGGATAGGCCGCCAGGGTGGAGGGGGTGTCGCTGAGCTGCAGCTGCACGCCATCGCCGCTGGGCAATTCGCTGAGCTGCCAGCGCTGGTCGCGGGCAAAGCCGTGTTGGGGGAGTTCAAAGCTGCCCTGGGGCAGCGGGAGCTGGTTGCCGGGCAGGCCGCCGCAGATCGGAAACAGCACCGGGATGCCGCCGCGCACCGATTTGGCGGGATCGGCAAAGCGTTCGGCATCGAAATAAAGCATCTCTGCACCGCTGCAGCGCCAGCCCGTCACCAACCCGCCGCGGTCGGGCACGATGCGCAACACATCGGCGCTGTCTGCATCGTCTTGGGCATCAGGGTTGGAGCCCACAAACTCCCAGTGGGGGTAGGGGCTGTCGCGGCGGATCAGGGCCATGGCGCAGGGGCGGCGTCCTGGGCGCCAGGCTGGCAGCACTCCGGCATGGATGCAGCGCAATGGTGAACCCGGTCACAGTGGCCACCACCCCCGACCCGGAGCGCTGGCAGCAGCACTGGCAGCAGCGCTGGTATCCGGTGGCGTATCTCGACGATCTGGACCGGCGCCGGCCCACCCCGTTCACCCTGCTGGGCACCGATCTGGTGCTGTGGTTTGAGGCCGCCAGCGGCCAATGGCGTGCCTTTGCCGATCTCTGCCCGCACCGGCTGGTGCCGTTGAGCGACGGTCGCCTCAACGCCCGCGGTGAGCTGGAGTGCCCCTATCACGGCTGGAGTTTTGACGGCAGCGGCCAGTGCACCGCCCTGCCCCAGGCCAGTGCTGAGCAGCAGCAGGTCGCTTGCACCAGCCCCCGCTCCCGCTGCCAGAGCTTTGCCACGGCCCAGGCCCAGGGGCTGTTGTTTGTGTTTGCCGGTGACCCCGCCGCGGCCGCCGCCGTGCCGTTGCCGCTGGTGCCGCCGCTCGAAGAGCCGGGCTGGCTGGTGCAGGGCACCTTTCGCGATCTGCCCATGGATGCGCTGACGGTGCTCGAGAACGTGCTCGACGTCAGCCATGTGCCGTTCACCCACCACCGCACCGTGGGCCGCCGCGACAACGCCGCACCGGTCG
>CAYFMB010000198.1:0-3837 GCA_964344095.1 uncultured Klebsiella sp. | reverse complement strand
GGCGTGCTGCTGCTGGCTAGCGGCGGGCTCACCCTGGTGGCCTACTGGCCATGAAGACACTGCAACGACTGGCAGCGCTGATCTCCGATCTGCGCCTGGCCATTGTGCTGCTGCTGCTGATCGCCATAGCCAGCGGCGTTGGCACCGCCATCCCTCAACAGGAAAGCGCAGCGTTTTACCACGAGCGCTACGACAGCGCCCCATGGCTGGGCTGGATCGACGCCAGCTGGATGTTGCGCCTGCAGCTCGACCACGTGTATTCCAGCAGTTGGTTTCTGGGCCTGCTCGCCGCCCTTGCCCTGGCTCTGCTGCTCTGCAGCTGGCGGCGGCAGTGGCCAGCGCTGCAGGCAGCATTGCGCTGGATCGATTACGCCCAACCGCGTCAACTCAGCAAACTGAGCGTCGCCGAAACCCTGAGCTGCCCGGACCCCGGTGCAGGGCTGGAGCGACTGGCCACTCTGCTGGGCCAACGGGGCTGGCAGCTCCAGCAGCACAACAGACGCCTGGCGGCCCGCCGTGGCATTGCCGGTCGCATCGGACCTCTGCTGGTTCACGCCGGCATGGTGGTGTTGATGCTGGGTGCTGCTTGGGGCAACCTTGGTGGCCAACGGGCCGAACAGTTCCTGGCACCGGGCCGCAACCTGGAGTTGCTCGACAGCCGCGGCAACACGCAGCTCACCCTTGAGCTCAAAAGCTTTGCGGTGCAACGCGACCCCGCCGGGCGACCCGAGCAGTTCAGCTCGCAGCTGCGCCTGGTGGGTGGAGGTGGCGATGCAAGCAGCCGGGATGCGGAGATCAGCGTCAACCACCCGCTTCGCTACCGGGGCATGACCCTTTACCAAGCCGATTGGGCTCTGGCCGCGATCGACATTCAGCTGGGCCGCAGCCCGGTGCTGCAACTGCCTCTGCAGAGCTTTCCGCAGCTGGGCGAACAGGTCTGGGGCCTGGTTCTGCCAACAAAGCCCGACGGTAGCGACCCGGTGCTGCTCAGCCTCAGCAGTGAAACAGGCCCTGTTGAGGTCTTTGGCGCCGACGGCCACTCGTTCGGCCTGATCAGCGTCGGCGGTGAGCCGCTGGACATCGACGGACTGCCGATTCGAGTGGCCTCAGTGCTGCCTGCCAGCGGCATCCTGCTCAAACGCGATCCTGGTGTGCCACTGGTGTACAGCGGCTTTGCCCTGGCTCTGCTGGGCGGCGGTCTGAGCCTTGTGGCCACCCGTCAGCTTTGGGCGATTGCTGAGGGCCATGACGAAGATGGTCGTCTGCACGTGGCAGGACTCTGCAACCGCAACCTGACCGCTTTTGCAGCGGAACTACCCCAGCTGCTCGCCGAGCTCTAACAAGGCAGCCGCACGCCGTGACTCACACGCACCACGGTGTGAACATTGCCGCGGGGGTGAAAGTCGGCCTCGAGCTGCATCCACTGAGGATCACAGGCTGCCACCAGGTCATCAAGGATGCGATTGGCCGCTTCCTCATGGGAGATGGAGCGGTCGCGATAACTGTTGACGTAAAGCTTGATCGCTTTCAGTTCGACCACCTTCGGGCCAGGTTGGTAGAGCAAGCGCAGCACGGCAAAGTCGGGGTAGCCCGAAAACGGGCACTTGCAGGTGAACTCCGGCAGTTCGATCGAAATCTCGTAAGGGCGCGTCGGCCGTGGGTTGTCAAAGCAGAACAGCTCGGCCTCGGCGATGGCCCGTTCGCCGTAGAGGGGGGTGCGGGTCTGAGTCAAAGAAGTGGCGCTCACAGCGACATCGGCCATTGCCTCACCATAAGTTGAGACCCCTTGGTGCCACCCGGGAAAGCAGTAACAATGGCTACGACTGGAGGGGTCAGGCTCAAGTGAGATGGCTCCCGTCAGTTCTGCCGTTTCCTGCGCCGCCCCCATGAAAAAAGTTGAGGCCATCATTCGCCCGTTCAAGCTCGAGGACGTCAAGATCGCCCTCGTCAACGCTGGCATCGTCGGCATGACCGTGAGCGAAGTGCGGGGCTTCGGTCGCCAGAAGGGCCAGGTCGAGCGCTACCGCGGTTCCGAGTTCACCGTGGAGTTCCTGCAGAAGCTGAAGCTCGAGATCGTCGTTGACGACAGCAAGGTCGACACGGTGGTGAACGCCATTCAGGATGCGGCCCGCACGGGTGAGATCGGCGACGGCAAGATCTTTGTCAGCAGCATCGATGCGGTCATCCGCATCCGCACCGGCGAAGCCGGAAGCGCCGCCATCTGAGACTCAGCTGGCCAACGTCTTGGCCACCAACCGCCGCAGGTCCTCCGTCCCGACAGAGACCGCGGCGGTTTCGCTGCATGGGCGCAACCAGAGCAGATACTCATGGTTACCGGCTGGCCCGGTGATCGGTGAAGCGATGACACCACTGGGCGACAGCACGAGCTGCTGCGCCGCTGTGATCACCCGTTGCAGCGCTTCGAGATGCGCAACCGGGTCGCGCACGACCCCGCCTTTACCGACCCGCTCGCGCCCCACCTCAAACTGCGGCTTGACCAGCAGCACCAGATCGCGTGATGAACCCGCATCAAGCGGCCTGAGCAAGTTCAGCAGGGCCGGCAGCACCAGGGTCAAGGAGATGAAGGAGACATCGGCAACGGCCAGGTCAGGCCAGGGATCGTCGGCCCCGTAGAGCTGCTCGGGGGTGAGATGACGCAGGTTGGTGCGCTCCTTGAGCACCACGCGAGAGTCACTGCGCAGACTCCAGGCGGTCTGGCCATAACCCACGTCGATGCCATAGACACGGCTGGCACCGGCCTGGAGCAGACAATCGCTGAAGCCACCGGTGGAGATGCCGCCATCGAGGCAGACGCGACCCTCGATGGGCAATGCAAACGCCTCGAGCGCCGCAACCAACTTCTCGCCGCCGCGGGAGACGAAGCGTGGCAGCTGCTGGACCTGAAGCGGGGTTTCCGGGCGCACCTCGCTGCCGGGCTTGTCAAGCACACAGTCGCCGCTGCGCACCAGGCCGGCACGAATCAACTGCTGGGCCCGTTGACGACTCTCCGCCAGGCCCCGTGCCACCAGCTCCAGATCGAGTCGCTGCCGCGGTGCCATGGGCTCAGGTGGCAACACTGCGTTGCCATGCTTCATCGAACCACACAGGAAACCGAACAGATTCGGTGAAAGTTCAAGGCAGTACAAAAACCACTAGAGGATGACGCCAATCCAGGGCACATCGACCGGCGCCATGGCCTCGCGAAACGCACGACCTGCCAACTCGACCCCAACCAAGGGCAACGCCCCACGACGCCGTCATCGCAGCATCGGCGCCAACAATGTGGTCGAACTGCTGACTCCAGGCAGTTTTGTACGACTGGTCAACCAGCCCTCCGACCTGCCGCCCTTTCAGCTGATCCAGTGCAAGGGCGGCCGCTGCTGGGTGCGTCAGCAGGCCTGGGGCCAGCTGGTCCAATGGGAAGTCCCCCACAGCAACCTGACCAAAGCCGCCTGAGCGCGGGCCGCCGCTGCAGGAGCTCGGCAGCACGCCCCCATACATTGGTCTGGATGTGAGCCCGCAGCGGCCTTGATCGAGCGTTACACCCTGCCCGAGATGGGCGCCATCTGGAGCGAAGAGGCCAAGTTCCAGAGCTGGCTGGATGTGGAAATCGCCGCCACCGAAGCCAACTGCGAGCTGGGCCGCGTGCCGGCCGAGGCGGTTGCCACCATCAAGGAGAAGGCCAGCTTCAGCGTCGAGCGCATCCTCGAGATCGAAGCCGAGGTGCGTCACGACGTGATCGCCTTTTTGACCAACGTCAATGAGCACGTCGGCGATGCCGGCCGCCACATTCACGTGGGCATGACCAGCTCGGACGTGCTCGACACCGGCCTGGCC
>CAYFMB010000197.1:0-3892 GCA_964344095.1 uncultured Klebsiella sp. | reverse complement strand
GGGGTGTGGGCTGGGAGGTGTGGCTCGATGGCATGGAGGTGACCCAGTTCACCTATTTCCAGCAGTGCGGCGGTCTCGACTGCCGTCCCGTGTCGATCGAGATCACCTACGGCCTTGAGCGCCTGGCGATGTATCTCCAGGATGTCGAGAGCATCTGGGATCTGACTTGGGACGGCCGGCGCAGCTACGGCGACATCTGGCTGCCGTTTGAGAAAGGTCAGTGCACCTACAACTTCGAGGCTTCCAACCCTGAACGGCTGCAGCAGCTGTTTGCGCTCTATGAGGCTGAGGCCGCCGACCTGATCAAAGCGGGGCTACCGGCACCGGCCTTGGATTTTGTGCTCAAGTGCAGCCACACCTTCAACCTGCTGGAGGCCCGTGGTGTGATCTCGGTGACCGAGCGCACCGCCACGATCGGTCGCATTCGCAATCTGGCGCGCCAGGTGGCCGAGGCTTGGTTGGCTGAACGTGAGGCCTTGGGTTTTCCGCTGTTGCAGCAAACATCTCGTCAAGATCAGCTGGCTGCAGGCGCCTGTTCATGACCAACGCCATCAAGAACATGCTGCTGGGGACCCTGCTGCTGGCCGGTGGTTTTCAGGCGGGGCGCCTGGCCGAGCGGGCCAGCTTTCCCTGCAGGGTGCAGTCCCTTTCGCGTTTGATGGCGCCAGCGCTCGGCCAGCCGATGCCAAGCGAGCAGATGTGCGATTTCATTCTCAAGATTCCGTAGTGCTGAGCGGCAGTTGTCGTCGCTGTGGATCCACCCTGAGGGCAGCTGAATCAGAGACCGCTGTCTGCAGGTGGCGGAATGGCCGCGGCGGGGCCATCGAGGGTGTTGCTGCACAGTTGCAGCACGATGCGTTGGGCCACACTGCCGGCTTCGGGCGAGCTCCAGGCTTCCCAGGCGCCATCGACACGCCAGGTGCTGCGCAGGCTGCTGCATTGAACCGCCAGGGCGGTGGCGCCTGAGCGCCGCGCTCCCACATCGGTCAGGGCAGGTTGCACCAGGGTGATGCGCACCCCACCGGGATGGAGCTGCCAGCCGCTCCAATCGACCAGGGTGTTGTTGAAGCGCCGCCAGTTCAACTGGCCGCTGCGTTCGCGCAGGGTCATGGCAGCGCGGTCGCGCCGTTCGCCAGGGCTGAGCAGCAGTGCCGCCTGGGCATCGGGGTCGGCACTGGGATCCGGTGTTGGGGCGATCGATGCGTTGCTGTTGGTTGCGTTGGCGCCCCCGACTGTCACACCGGCAGGCAGCTGCAACCACTGCCCCACCTGCAGGGCTTCGGGGCGCACGCCTGGGTTGGCGCGTTGCAGCGCGGCAACCGTGGTGTTGTGCCGCAGGGCGATGGCATCAAGCGTGTCACCGGCGTTGACCTGCAAGAGCCCAGAGGGGGCGGGCAGGCGCAGGCGCTGACCCACCTGCAGCGCCAGTGGGGTGACGCCTGGATTGAGCTGAAGCAGTGCAGACACGGTGGTGCCGTACCGCAGGGCGATGGCCTCGAGGGTGTCACCGCTCACCACCAGCACACTGCTGGCCGGCGGGCCGGCCAGCAGTGGCGTGACGCTCAGGCTGACTGCAGCAAGAACCGTTCCTAGTTTTTGCCAGTGGGTCTTCACCGCGGTGCCAACCGTCTGTGGTGATGCGGCCAAAACCTAAGGCCCTGCTGTGGGCGCTGCTGCTGATTGTGTTGCTGGCGCGTGTCGCCGGCGTGGTCCTGCAACCTGCCCAGCCTGGGTCTCGGGATCCGGTGCGGCTGCTGCAGGACCAGCGCGCAACCCAAGCGCTGACCCTCAGGGGCCAGCTCCTCGAAGACCCGCGCCCGAGCCTCACGGGCGCGGGCTGTCGGGCCCTGTTGGAGCTGCAGCCCGCCAGCCTGCAGGGCCGTGTGGAGCTGGCCTTCGCAGCCTGCCCCAGGCTGCAGCAGGGCTGGTGGCTGCAGGTGTCAGGGCAACTGCGTCGGCCGACAAGTGCGCCCCACCCGCTGTTGGCTGGTCCAGCCGAGCGTCTGGCGCGTCAAGGGGTCTGGAGTCAGCTGCGGGTGGGGCAGGTTCAGGTGCTGGCGCGCCCTCCCACCCCGGTGGCCGACCTGCGCCGCAACATTGCCCAGCGTTTGCAGCAGCAAGCCGGTCCCGGCAGCGGCGGGGTGCTCAGTGCCCTGGTGCTGGGCAGCGCCGTGGTGCCCTTGCCGGGGGCCATTCGCGACAGTTTTCGGGCGGCAGGTCTGTCCCACGCACTCGCGGCTTCGGGGTTCCACCTCAGCGTCCTGCTGGGGTCGGTGTTGCTGATTGGTCGACACCTGGGACGCCCAGGCCGCCTGACGCTGGCAGCGGCAGCCATGGTGCTGTTTCTGTTGCTGGCGGGGCCCCAACCCTCGGTGCTGCGTGCTGTCGGCATGGGGGCGCTGGCCCTGTTGCTGCTGGAGAGCGGTGCTGGCAGCAAACCGTTGCAGGTGCTGGCGTTCACCTGCTGGGTGTTGCTGCTGTGGCAACCCGGTTGGCTTCTCGATGTCGGATTTCAGCTCAGCGTTGCGGCCACCGCCGGCTTGATCCTTACGGCGCGCCCACTCGATGCAGCACTGGCACGCTGGCTGCCGGCCTGGCTCGCGGCGGGCGTGGCGGTGCCGTTGGCGGCGTTTGTCTGGACCTTGCCGCTGCAGCTTCTGCACTTTGGCGTGGTCCCGCTCTACGCGATTCCGGCCAATGTGCTGGCCGCGCCGTTGTTGACCCCTCTGACCCTGGGGGCCATGGCCCTGGCGCTGGTGGCGGTGCTGCTGCCGGCGGCCTTGCCGTGGCTGGTGCCGCCTGTGGCACTCCTGACGGACTTGTTGATCTGGCTGACCGAACGCTTTGCCGCCTTGCCCATGGCGCAATGGCAGGTGGGGCGCCCCGAACCGTGGCTGGTGCTGGCCCTTGCTGCAGCCTGTGTAGCGCTGGCCTTGCCAGGGATCGTGCGTCGCTGGCGCATCGGGGCCGTCGTTGTGCTGGTCGTGGTGGTGGCGGTGCACCTGAGCCTGCTGCGTGCTGATCAGCTGTTGGTGGTGCACCAGGGCCGCGGCGATTCCAGCCAGGACCTGCTGGTGGCGCGGCACGAGGGCCGGGCTGCTCTGCTCAGCACCTCGGCTGACCGTTACAGCTGCTCGCTGGCCACGCGCCTGGCTCAGGGGCTGGGGATGCAGCGTTTCGACTGGGTGCTGCTGCTGGACCCCATCGCTCCCGAACAACCGCGGTGCTGGCGGGGGTTATCGCCCCTGGTGCTGGCCTCTGCCGATGGCAGTGCTCCGCTGCTGCCAGGTCAGCGTCTGGCGAGCCCTGGCCTGAGCGCTGCCCCGCTGGCATCTGAGGCACGCGCCCTTGAACTGAGCGTTGGCCGTGCCCACTGGCTGCTATTGCCCGATCAGCAGTCGCTCTGGGCATGGCAAGAGCAGGAGCGGCCATTGAGCAGCGTCCGTGGCGTCTGGCTTGGCTTTCAGCCCTCGACAGCCGAACGTCGCTTGTTGGCTGCTGCGGCACCTCAGGCCGAGCTGTGGTGGAGCGGCTTGAGCAGCCGGCGCCCGCTGCCGCGCTGGTTGGCCACGGGGCGCAGCGGCTCCCTGCTCTGGGATGGCCGCCACAGCGACCGGCTCAGCGCAGCGGCTCCTGGGACCGTCGATCCCTAAAGTGCCTGTGGTCCTATGGACTGGCCGTCGAGGTGTCGGGCTCATCCCGCTCTCACGGGTTTTGGAGAGGTGGCTGAGTGGTCGAAAGCGAACGACTCGAAATCGTTTGAAGGGCAACCTTCCGTGGGTTCGAATCCCACCCTCTCCGTATCAAGAAGGTCCCGCGAAGACCTGTTAAGTCCCACTTCCCTTGCGGCGGTGGGACTTTTGCTATGTGGATTGTCCTGGTTTGTGTGCCC
>CAYFMB010000196.1:0-3894 GCA_964344095.1 uncultured Klebsiella sp. | reverse complement strand
CCAGCAAGCCCCCCGGCACGATCGAGTGGGAGTGATCCCCTCCCATGGCGGTCAAGGCCTGTGTTGGGTACGCTCGGAGCCCCATCCACGCCGCCGTGACCGCCGTCTCCTCTGCGACGTCTCCGGATCAGGAGGTTCAGCTGCAGCGACGGCTGCAGCAGGACAGCATTCAGCTGGCCGGCAAGACCATCTATCTCAATCCCTTTTTGTACTGGCGGCGGTTTGACGCCAACACCGACCGCTGGCTCAGGGAGCCTGGTCAGCTGGAGGAGGAGCAGATCCAGTCCAACCGCGGCCGCTTCTATCCGGAGCTCGACTGGGACCTCCTCGACGAGGACGAACGCGCCATCAAGGACGGCGCGGTTGAGATGTTCCTCAAGAGCCTGGAGTTGATCAGCACGTTCAATCCCGAGCTCACTCCTGGCCAGCTGCTCGAGGTGGAGCGCAAGATGGCCGTGACCAAAAAACGGGCCTTCGAGCGCTGGGTGGGCCGTTCCTTGCGTCGCCGTGAGCAGGCCGAAGCCAAGCAGCGCCGCCGCTTCGACCGTGAGCGCCTGCTGCGCGCCTGGCTCGAGTGGGCTGCTCTGGATGTGACCCGCCAGGCCCTGCTGCCCCTGGCGGCGCTGCTGGTGCTGGCCGTCGGCGGGGGTTGGTGGTGGGGCAGCCAGCAGAGCTGCCGCCAGGTGATCGTCAACCCAGGGGTGAGCGCTCCGCAACGCTGAGTTCCCGGCAGGCGTCAGACTGGAGTGCCTGGCCTATGGCGCCGATGGCCGCTGATCCCCTCGACAAGCTGCGTCTGACCCTGATGCAGGACGTCTTGCCTGTGGGCGTGGCGATGGTCGAACGCGTTCGCAAGGGCGGTCTCAAGGATGTGGTGTCGGCTTTCTCCCCGTCCGAGACGGGGGCCGACCCTCTGAGCCAGTTGCGCGACGAAGGGGAGCCTCTGGCCAGTCAGCTGCGCGACGGTCTCGATCGCCTCAGCCCCGGTCTTGGCAACCCCGTCATGAAGGTGGATGTGCGGGTGGAGCAGGCTCCGGCCGCCTCGGCTGAAGGCCCTGCTGAGCCCGCACCAGCCCTGGCCGATCAGGCTGCCTTGGTGGAGCGGTTGCGGGCGATTGACCAGCGCTTGAGCCAACTGGAGCATCTGCTTCAGAGCCGCTGACGGTGTTCAGTTCGCCCTCGCATCAGCGACGCACCGGTCAGGCGCGCCAGGTCCTCGGCTTGATGGTGGTGGTGTGGGTGTTTGCCGGCGCGATGCTGGCGCGGCTGGCGGTCCTGCAGCTTGTGCAGGGTGCCCATTACCGCACCCTCTCCGATGAGAACCGCATTCGCCTGATGGCGCGCAACCCCATTCGGGGTCGTCTGCTCGATCGCCATGGCCAGGTGCTGGCTACGAACCGGCTCACCTACAGCCTCTACATCCAGCCCAGGGAGGTCTCCGATCAGGCCTGGCCATCCCTGCGCGATCGCCTCAGTGCCGTGATGGGCATCGGCCTCGCCGAGCTCGATCGCCGTCGCCGTGAGGGGGCGAATCCCGAGGGCTTCCGCATCGCCCTGGCCTCTCAGCTCAAACCGGAGCAGGTGCTGCGCTTCCGTGAGCAATCCGGTGGCCTGCATGGCGCTGAGGTCGACAGTGATGTGCTGCGCAGCTACCCCCACGGCAGCCTCGGGGCCCACGTGCTCGGCTACACCAGCGGCATCACCGAAGAG
The DNA here is from genome assembly GCA_964344095.1 of uncultured Klebsiella sp. Lineage (GTDB taxonomy): Bacteria > Cyanobacteriota > Cyanobacteriia > PCC-6307 > Cyanobiaceae > RGUW01. The sequence continues at coordinate 2,184 of CAYFMB010000196.1, read as the reverse complement.
GAATACAAACAACTGCAGTCCAAGGGTTATCGCATTCGCGATCGCGTCGGCCGCAGCGGTATCGAGAAGGCTTACGAGACCAACCTGCGCGGCGAGTGGGGCGGCCAGCAGGTGGAGGTGAACGCCGCTGGTCAAGTCCAGCGCATTCTTGGCGACAAGCCGGCCAAGGCCGGCAAGGATCTGCGGCTCACCCTTGATCTGGAGCTGCAGCGGGCGGCTGAAAAGGCGCTCAACAGCGTGCGCAAGGGCGCGATCGTGGCGATGGATCCCCAGACCGGTGCGATCCGCGCCATGGCCAGCCGGCCCACCTTTGATCCCAACCTCTTCTCGGACGGCCCCACCAGTCAGCAGTGGGCCGAGCTCAACCGACCCGAAGCACCCCTGCTGAACCGCACCTTTCGCGGTTTCCCACCGGCAAGCACCTTCAAGATCGTCACCACGATCGCGGCGCTTGAGTCAGGCCTGTTTCAGCCGTCTTCCAAGGTGCTGACCACCAGCTCGTTCTGCTATGCGGGGCTCTGCTACGGGGACCATGGCGCCCACGGCATGGTCGGGTTCCCCTTTGCCCTGGCGGTCAGCAGCAACACCTTCTATTACCGGGTTGGCCTGCGGGTGGGGCCGGTGAACCTGTTCAAGGCGGCGCGCCGCATGGGCTATGGCCAGGCCACCGGCATTGAATTGCGCGACGAGGAAAGTGACGGTCTGCTGGGGGATCCCGCTTGGAAGAAAGCTGTGTTGGGCGAACCCTGGACCCCTGTTGACACGATCACCTCGGCGATCGGTCAAGGTGCCCTGCAGGTCACGCCGATCCAGATGGCCCGGCTCTATGCCGCGGTGGCCAATGGCGGCTGGCTGGTCACGCCCCACCTGGTCGAGCGTCCCACCCGTCGTGTCTGGCTTGGTCTCAAGCCTTCCACCCTGGCCGTGTTGCGCCAGGGGTTGCGCATGGTGGTCACCGACGGCACGGGCAAGGTGCTCAACGACCCGACGCTGCCGCCGGTGGCTGGCAAGACTGGCACCGGCGAGGATCCACCCAGGCCCGATCACTCCTGGTTCGGAGGATATGCGCCGGCGGGCAGGCCGACGCTGGTCATCGTTGCCTTTGGTGAGAATTCAGGCGGTTTCGGCGGCACAGTGGCCGCTCCGATGGTCAAGGCGTTGATGACCGTCTGGTTCAAGGGCAGCGCCGCTGGTTGAGCTCCCGCTTCAGCCAGCCATCACTGCTGGGGTCAGCACCTGGCGGTAGTAGCCACGCAGCTGTTCGGTGGCTCCGCCCCAACCCCAGCGTTCGGCTTCGCTGCGGGCGGCCTGGCGCAGCTGGTCATGGTGCTGGCGGTCACTCAGCAGGCGCTGGGTCGCTGCGGTCAGGCTGCCGGCGCCGCCATCGGCACCGTCGGGTTCGTAGAGACAGCCATTGAGCCCATCACTGACGATGTCGGGAATGCCGCCGCGGTTGGCCGCCACGCAGGGGCAGCCGGCCGCCATGGCTTCCAAAAGCACCAGCCCCAGGGTTTCGGTGCTGCTCGGGAACAGGAAGGCATCGCCGCTGGCATAGGCCGCGGCCAGCTCCTCGCCAGCCAGGTAACCCACGAAGTGGGTGGCGCTGCCAGCGAACAGACTTTCGAGTTGCTGGCGGTAGGGACCGTCGCCCACCAGGGCCAGGCGGGCGTCGGGCATGGCGTCGAGCACCGGGCGGATGCGCTCGATCTGTTTTTCGGCTGACAGCCGGCCGATGTACAGCAGAAGTTGGCCGGTGTCGCTGCGGCCGTTGAGCAGCCGCTGTCGCATGGCCTGGCTGCGCAGCTCGGGCCGAAACAGTTCGGTGTCGACACCGCGCTGCCACAGGGCGGTGTGCTGAATGCCTTTGTCGCTGAGCTCCTGCACCATGGCGTTGGAGGTGCAGAGGTTGAGCACCGCCTGGTTGTGGGCAGCCTTGAGCAGCTCCCACAGCAGCGGTTCCAGCATGCCCATGCCGTAGTGCTCGAGGTACTTGGGCAGGTGGGTGTGGTAGCTGGCCACCAGCGGATAGCCCTTGGTTTTGGCCAGCCAGATGCCGCCCAGCCCCAGCACTGCCGGGTTAACCACATGCACCAGGTCGGGCCCGAACCGCTCCAGGGCTTCGGCCACTGCTGGTCGCGGTAGCGCCAGTTTGAGTTCGGGATACAGCGGCAGTGGCATCGCCGG
>CAYFMB010000195.1:0-3903 GCA_964344095.1 uncultured Klebsiella sp. | reverse complement strand
GTGCTCTGGTTGTGCAGCAGGTTCTCCCAGCGGTGGCGCGTCACGAAGACCGGCAGCACCACCGTGCAGAAATGATCGCGGTCCTTCTTGTGTTCGATCTCAAAGCGGTGCACAAAGGCCAGCACCGGATCGATCAACGAGCGATAGGGAGACTCGAGCACCACCAGAGGGATGTCGGGGAGCTGGCGCTGCCACTGCTCTTTGAAGGCCTCTGCCTTGCCCAGACCCAGGTCAACATGCACCGCCACCAGCTCTTGGGCGATGCTGCGGGCGTAGCGCACCGCCTCGAAGCTGCCGCGATGCAGCTGACCCACCAGCACCACGACCGGCGCTCCACCCTGGGCCGGAGCTGGCGGCAGGGCCAGCTTCTTGTCGGCCGCCAGACGCAGACGATTGGCCACCTGGCGGTAGTGGTTCTTGATCGTCAGATAAAGGCTCACCAGCAGCGGGATGGCCAGCACCACCAGCCAGGCGCCCTGCACAAACTTGCTGTACAGCAACACGCCGGTGACCACCGCTGTCACCACAGCCCCGAAGCCGTTGACGGCGGCTTTGCCCAGCCAGCCACGGCCGCGGTCTTTCCACCAGTGCACGACCATGCCCGCTTGGGACAAGGTGAAGCTGAGAAACACGCCCACCGCATAGAGCGGAATGAGCTTCGACACACTGCCGTTGAACACGATCAGCAGCAAGGCGGCAAAACCGCTCAAGGCCAGGATGCCGTTGCTGAACACCAGACGGTCGCCCAACGAGGTGAGCTGGCGCGGCAGGTAACCGTCCTGGGCCAGAAAGTTGGCCAGCCGGGGGAAATCGGCATAGGCGGTGTTGGCCGCCAGCAGCAGGATCAACAATGTGGCGAGCTGCAGAACGAGCAGCAGCACGCCATTGCCGAACACGGCTTGGCCCAATTGATACAGCAGTGTTGGGCCGTGCTCCTGGTAGACAGTCCCCACCTGGTGGGCCAGCACGCTGATGCCGCCGAACATCAGCGCCAGCACCGCCACCATCACCGTCAACACCCGCCGAGCGTTGCGCCACTCGGTGGGTCTGAAGGCCAGCACCGAGTCACTAATCGCCTCGATACCGGTCAGGGCGGCGCAACCTGAGCTGAAGGCACGCATCAGCAGCACCGGTGTCAGAGCACTGCTCAGCTGGGCGACGCTGTGGTGATGGTCATGGGCCAGCAGCAGGTTCTGCTCAGCTGCGTTGATGCTGGGTAGATCGCCGTGAGCCGCCTTCACCGCCCCGCCAATCAGCAGCATGAACACCACCACCATGAAGACATAGGTGGGCAGGCTGAGCAGCTGGGCGCTGGAGCGCATCCCGCGCAGATTGGCCACCATCAGCAGGGCCAGGGCCAACAGACACAGGCCGATGCGGTAGTGATCCAGGGCCGGGAAATAGGAGGTCAGTGCGGCGATGCCGGCAGCCGTGCTCACCGCCACCGTGAGCACGTAATCGATCGAGAGGGCCGCTCCAGCCACCAGTCCGGTGATGGCGCCAAGATTTTCATGGCTGACGCGGTAGGAACCGCCACCCTGGGGATAGGCCTTGATGGTCTGGCGATAACTGATCGCCACCATCACCATCAGACCAACAATCAGGCCTGTGATTGGCAGGGTGTACAACAGCCCTGCGGCCCCGGCTGCCCCCAGCACCAGCACGATCTCCTGGGTGGCGTAGGCCACCGAGGAGAGCGCATCAGAGCTCAGAATCGCCAGCGCTTCGGCGTTGTTGAGACGCTCCTCGGCATGGGCGCTGGTGGGCAGTGGTGCCCCCAGCAGGGCCGCCTTGAACGTATGAAGAGAGGGTCTGGCCTTGGGCGACACCGAATTCGAGGTGACTTAACTGTTTAACCTACGAACTCTTCGGCTGTGCAGAGAACCCAGGCGTTCTGTTTTCGCTGAGCTGCGCTGCGGGCAAGGGCTGTGAGAACACCAGGTTGAGCGATCTCCTTAGGGTTGGCGCCTACCGCTTGCGTGTTTTGCCCAGCCACTCCCTGCTGAGCACGCTGCTGGTGCTGCTGCTGGGCTTGGCCGTTGCCCGGCTGATGGGCGGCAGCCTGGCTCGCTGGGCGCTGCCCGCCATTGTGATCGAGCTGGGCGTGGGCTTTTTGTTGGGCAACACGGTGCTGCCCTACAGGTCTGTTGCACCGCTCAGCGGCCTCACTGAGCTGGGGGTGCTCACCTTGTTCTTCCAGGTGGGACTGGAGGTGCGCGGCGATCTGCTGATCTCCCGCCGGGCCACGATCCTGCGGTTGGTGGCGCTCAGTTTTTTGACGCCGCTGCTGGCCTACGGCCCGCTGCACGCCTGGTTTGCTCTGCCGCCAGCCAGCACCTTGCTGTGTCTTGCTTGTCTGTCGGCCACTGGCACGGGTGTGACCCTGAGACTGCTGGCCCAGCGCCACGCTCTGCAAAGCCCTTCCGGTCGATTGCTGGTCGGGGTCTCCGTGCTCGACGACCTGCCGGCTGTGGCGCTGCTCAGCCTGGCGGTGGCCAGTGGCGCCCCTGGCCTGGCCCGTGGCGGCACGGGCTGGCTGCCGCTGCTGGTTGGTCTGGCGGCCGGCGCGGTCGGTTATGGCGTGGTGACCTGGTGGAAGCACCACCGCCCGGAGCGGCCGCGCAGTCCATTGGCGGTGCTGATGCTGCTGATCGGATGGGCCTGGGTCGGCGAAGTCAGCGGGCTGACCTCCCTGCTCGGGGCGTTGTGGGGCGGGTTGCTGCTGAGTCGTCTGACCTGCCATGACGACCAGCCGAGCCAATTTCTCGATTTGCTGTCCGAGGTGTTCCTGCCGCTGTACTTCATCAGCGTGGGCATGCGCGTTTCGTTGGGATCGCTGCTCGATCCCGGCGCCTGGACCTTGGCTGCGGTGCTGCTGGTGTTTGCCTTGCTGAGCAAATGCGCCTGCGGCCTGGGGGTCACGGCACGTGATCGGCGCGCTGGCATCGACCGCTGGACGGTGGTGTTTGGCCTGATCCCCCGCGGGTTGCCCGGCTTGGTGTTTGCTTCGACGGCACTGAGCTCTGGTGTGATCAACAACCAGCAATTCAGCGCGCTGGTGATCATGGTCAGCGTCACCACCGTCCTTGGCCTGGTGCTGCTCGAGTCCCGTGTCAGGCAGCAAACACGTGGTCCGGGGGACAGCTGAACCCACGGCCCGCCTGCTTCTGCCGGGGTTTTGGGTGAGGCGCCGCTGGCCCCCAGGCGACACCAGGGTTTTCTAAGTTCTCCCCTCCCAACCATGGTGAGGTCGTTTGGTTCAGGACCGCTCTACCGCCTGGCACGCCCTGAGCGGCCCAGAAGCCCTCAACGCATTGAGCAGCAGCAGCGGCGGTCTCTCCACCGCCGACGTGGCACGCCGCCTCGGCGACGTTGGTCCCAACCGGCTTGAGCTCAAGGCCGGTCGCAGCAACCTCGAGATCCTCTGGGATCAGTTCAGCAACATCATGCTGATCATGCTGCTGGTGGTGGCTGCGGTCTCTGCAGGCATCGACCTGGTTCAGCAGACCTTCCCCAAAGACGCCATCGCGATCCTGGTGATCGTGATCCTCAACGGTCTGCTGGGCTACGCCCAGGAGAGCCGGGCCCAAAAGGCCTTGCTGGCCCTGCGCGACATGGCCCAGCCGCTGGTGCAGGCCCGCCGCGACGGCCAGTGGCTGCGCATCTCGAGCGACGAACTGGTGCCGGGTGATGTGATTCGCCTCGAGGCCGGTGATCGTGTGCCGGCCGATGCCCGCCTGATCGAGGTGGCCGATCTGGGCGTGCGCGAGGCGGCCCTCACCGGCGAGGCCGAAGCCGTGTTCAAAAAAGCCGACTTGGTGCTTGAACCGCGCACACCGGTGCTCGAACGCCAGAACTGCCTGTTCCAAGGCACCGAGGTGGTGCGCGGCCGCGGTGTGGCCG
>CAYFMB010000194.1:0-3915 GCA_964344095.1 uncultured Klebsiella sp. | reverse complement strand
AGCACCTGGGCATTGAGGCGATCCACCAACTCCTCAACGGTCACGCTGCGCAGCAGCGGGCTGCGGGGCAGAACGCCATACACAGGAATGCCGAGGCGAACGATCGCCGGAGCGATGTCAGAGCGGATCGTCTCGACCGCATCGAGGGGAACCGCGTTCAACACCACCCCGACCAACAGGTCGCCGAGCTGGGCACGGGCTTCGAGCAGAGGCTCCAGGCTGCGCGCATCGGTCCAGGTGTGAACCAGCAGAACCGGCGCCGCAAGGTTCCGGGCCATCTGGGTCAGACTGAGGCCGTAAAGCATGCCTTCGCTGAGGTTTCCCGCCGCCTCGAGAACCACCAGAGACCTGGGATCAAGGCCCTGCAGCTGCTGACGCAGCCCGGCCGCAGAGGCCTCAGCAACAGCGTCGAGCTGACCGAGCTGCAACAGCTCCCCGGCCGACTCAGACGAGAGACTGTGGAGCGATGACAACAGGCGATCCTGAGGCAGTTGCAGGATCGAACCGACGAACTGAACGTCGTCATCGAGCAAACCTGGACTCGCCTCCTGCAGGCTGGTAGCCAGGGGCTTGCCGTAATGCACCGCGGCGCCTGCTGCCAGCAGCTGTCGCAACAGCCCCAACACCACCGCCGACTTGCCGCCGAAGGCCTCGCAAGAGCCGATGAGCAGGCTGGTGGGGAGGGCTGGATTCATCAACAAACCTCCCGGAGCGCGGATTCAGATCAATTTAGGCGCCGGAAGCGTCCCCGAGAATCAACCAACGCCAGAAATCCTCGGGTAAATCGAACCCCGCTGCAGCTGGTTCGAGCCCGGCCAACCAGCGCAGCACGTCTTGAGCCTGCACCACAAAGACGTAGTGAACCTCCGGTTGCTGGGGAAAGGTCAGCTCACACTGAAGCGCATCCAGCGGCGCCAGCCCACCGGACCACTGCAACAGAAAGTGGTGCCCCCGCCCCCCGTGGACGGGCCTAAAACCCTCCAGGCGCCCAGCCAGGAGGCACGTCAGAGCATCCTCCAGCCGAGAGGCCTCCAGCGCGCAATAAGGGGCAAACAAAGGCCGAAGCGCCGCCAGCGAGGGGTGGGCGCCAGCAAGGGTTGCCGGCGAAGGTGAGGTCGAGTGGGTCATGGTCTGCTCCATGCTGACGCGATTGGACGCCCCTGTGCCAGCCCCATGGCAGCTGCCCAACTGACCGTGGCCATCAGTGGCGCCAGTGGAAGCCTGGGCCGAGCCATGTTGGAGCGCTGGCACCGCCGCGGTGCCCGCCTGATCGCGATCAGCCACAGCACTGCACCGTTGCAGCTGCAGGCCCCGGATGGCAGCCCGATTGCACTGCAGCAGGTCCACTGGCAGCCGGGGGAAGAAGCCCAGCTGCTGGCCCACCTCGGCGACGTCGATGTCCTTGTGCTCAATCACGGCATCAACCTGCAGCGCGAGCGCAGTGCCGCTGCCACGGCTCGCAGCCTCGAGGTCAACGCCCTCAGCAGCTGGCGATTGCTCGAGGGATTTGCCGAGCTGGTGGCCAAGCGCAGTGCCACCACCCGTGCCGAACGCCCCCAAGCCGAGGTCTGGCTCAACACCTCCGAAGCGGAGGTCGAACCGGCTTTCAGCCCCCTTTACGAGATCAGCAAACGGCTGCTGGGCCAGCTGATCAGCCTGCGCGGGCTCGACCTGGCCCGTCAGGTGCGGATTCGCCGCCTGGTGCTGGGCCCCTTTCGCTCGAACCTGAACCCTGTCGGGCTGATGTCAGCTGGGTTTGTCGCCGATCAGGTGCTGCTGCAGGCCTCCCTTGGCTGCAACCTCATCATCGTGACCCCCAACCCTTTGATTTACGTGCTGATGCCCCTCACGACCATGGGCCGCTGGCTCTACAGCACCGTGCTGACCCGCGCAGACGGCTGAAGGTCTGGCTGCTGGGGCAAACCAGGGGCCTGCAGCCTCAGAAATCGCGGTCAGTGAGGATCTCGCAGCCGTCACTGGTCACTGCGATGGTGTGCTCCCACTGGGCCGACAGGCTGCCATCAACCGTGATCACCGTCCATCGGTCCTTGAGCGTGCGGCAGGCCTTGCTGCCGGCGTTGAGGATCGGCTCGACAGCCAAGGTCATGCCCGCCCGCAGCTTCATGTTGGGCAGGTCGCGGGTGCGGTAATTGAAAACCGAGGGCTCCTCATGCAGGTTGCGGCCGACGCCGTGGCCGGTGTAGTCCTCGACCACGGCAAAGCCATGGGCCTCGACATGGTCCTGGACCGCGGCGGCAATGTCATACAAGGTGTTGCCAGCCTTGATCTGGGCCAGGCCCTGCATCAGCGACTCCTGCGCGACGCGGGCGAGCTGGCGTGCCTCGGCTGGGGTCTCGTCGCCCACGCAGATGCTGACGCAGCTATCGCCGTGGTATCCGTCGAAGTAAGCACCGGTGTCGATCTTGACCAGATCGCCGGCCTTGATCACACGTTTATTGCTCGGAATGCCGTGCACCACCTCGTTGTTGATCGAGGCGCAGATGCTGGCCGGAAAGCCGTGATAACCCTTGAAGCTGGGGGTGGCGCCCAGTTCGCGAATGCGGCGCTCGGCATGGGCATCGAGATCACCGGTGCTCATTCCAGGTGCAGCGATCTCAATGATCTCGCGCAACACCGTGGCGACGATGCGACTGGCCCGCCGCATTGTTTCGATCTCGCGGGCGCTCTTGATCTCGACGCCCCGTCTTGATTTCTGAATGCGGGGACCGGTTTCGAGCACGGTCGGTGCCGCAGACGCTCGGGTGCCGGCCAGCAAATCCGCAAACAGATTCATGGATTCCGTGTCGCAGGCCTCGGTGCCAGCAAGCTAACAACGCCTCATCAGCGGTGCTGCAAGTTCCGACCGTGACCGATGACCTCAGCAGACCCGCCCGCGGCGGCCGATCCCTGAGCAGCCGCCTGCGTGAGCTCCACGGCAGCGTGGCGCCGCTGGTGCTACTACCGCTGCTGATCACGGTGAGCAGCGGACTGAGCTACCGGCTGCTGCGCGACTGGGGCGACTTGCCCCGAGAGCAGGCCCACTGGCTCATGGTGCTGCACGAGGGCGAGTGGCTACAACGCTGGTTGGGCAGCCAGGGCGAGACCCTCTACGTGCTGCTCAATGGGCTGGGGCTGCTCTGGATGCTGATCAGCGGCACAGCCCTGATCTGGCAACGGCTGAGGCGGCCCAAAGCCAAGGCTCGACCCTGAGCCGGTACACTGGCTGTTTGGTCGGGCACGGCAAGCGGGAGCGCTTGCTCAAGCCTGCAGCCAGCGACGCGTCGTCCAACAACGAGACATCAAACCGTGGAGAACCAGACCGACACTGCACCCGAAGCCACGGCTGACGCCACGGCGGATGCCCCAACCACGACCGCTGTCGCCACACCAGCCAGTGCAGCCCCCAAGGCCAGCACCGGCAAACTGAGCGCCCAGGATTTGATCCGCGCCTTCGAGGCCGAGCAGCTCAAAAGTGATCTGCCCGAGATCTACGTGGGTGACACCGTCAAGGTGGGCGTGCGCATCCGTGAAGGCAACAAAGAGCGGGTGCAGCCCTACGAGGGCGTGGTCATCGCCAAGCGCCATGGCGGTCTTAACGAGACCATCACTGTGCGTCGCATCTTCCAGGGCGTCGGCGTTGAGCGCGTGTTCATGCTGCACAGCCCCCAGGTGGCTTCCGTGAAGGTGGAGCGGCGAGGTAAGGTTCGCCGGGCGAAGCTGTTTTATCTGCGCGACCGGGTGGGTAAAGCCACTCGCGTGAAGCAGCGCTTCGACCGCTGATCCACGAACGGGGTTTCCCCGGTCGTGACTGTTTCAGGGGGCATCGGCCTTGCGCCGTTAGTTCAGTTGGTAGAACGCAGGTCTCCAAAACCTGATGTCGGGGGTTCAAGTCCTCCACGGCGCGTTCGATGCCCC
>CAYFMB010000193.1:0-3923 GCA_964344095.1 uncultured Klebsiella sp. | reverse complement strand
TCAGGGTGCAGCTGGCCGGGTCGGTGAAGGTGACGCCTTCGCGCATCCAGTGCTCGCGCAACCGCTGCTGTAGCACTCCTTCGCACTGGGCCAGTTGCAGGCGATCGTTGATGCCGTTGATTTCATCGGCGTCGGCAACCTCCACATGCATGGCGGGGCTCAGCATCGACACCGTATCGGTCAGATAAAGCTCGCCCTGGTCGTTGTCGGTGGTCAACTCGGGCAGGACCGCCGCCAGCTTGGGCCAGTTAAAGCAGTAGATACCGGCGTTGATCAGGTTGACGCGCCGCTGTTCGTCGCTGCAGTCGCGGTGCTCAACGATGGCGCTGACCAGACCGGCTGCGTTGGCCATGACCCGGCCATACCCGGTGGGATCGGCCAGGCGTGCCGTCAGCAGCGTGACGGCGGCACCGCTGCTGCGATGGCAGCTGAGCAGCTGCTCCAGGGTCTCGGGGCGCAGCAATGGCACATCGCCATTCAGCACCAGCACATCACCCTGAAAGCCAGCCAGGGGTTCAAGCAACTGCTGAACGGCGTGGCCGGTGCCCAGCTGCGGCTGCTGCAGCACAAACTCAAACGCTGAGGCGACCCCAGCTGCGGCGCTTTCGAGCGTGGATTGAACCCGCTCGGCCTGATGACCCACGATCAGCAACGTGCGCTGCGGCGCCAGCCCCGCACAGCTGGCCAGGACCCGCTGCACCAGGGTGGATCCTGCCAGCGGCTGCAGCACCTTGGGCAGCTCGCTCTTCATGCGTGTGCCCTTTCCGGCGGCCAACACGGCAACGGCGAGCATCGGCACCACAGCAATTGGGCCGGAATCTAATGGGGGCTGCCGGCACCCCTCCCCCCACTCACTGCAGCGCCCAACGCCGGCGCCAGGCGCTGGTGGGCTCGAGCGCGCCGCTGGCCGCTGCCGCCCGTTGCTGCTGCTCGCGCGCGGCCAGGATCTGGGCGGCCGCTGCCTGTCCGCTCGGGTCGTGGTAAGCCAAAGCGGCGTTGGTGCGTAGGTGCTCCTGCTCCATGGCGCTCAGGGGTCTGAGCACAGGTCTCAACCCTTGCTCCGCAGCGGCTGATGCCGTCGCCACGAGGGGCTGCCAGCTGGCCGCCGTGCCGCCGCTCCAACGCTCGTCAGCACTGCTGATCGCCGCCAACTGCAACCCCAGCTGCAGCAGTGCCGCGCGCAGCGCCGCCGCTGAGCAATAGGTGAGCAGCCTGCCGTCAGGCTTGAGCAGGTGCACCAAAGCCCCGAGAAACTCCACGGTCCAGAGCTCTGGGCAGTGGCGCGGCGAAAAGGCATCGTGCAACACCAGGTCCACCTGACCCGGCAGCTCTTGATACAGACCATTGACCTGCTGGCGGGCATCACCCCAGAGCAGGCGTCCGGCGCCAAGCGCCGTGCACCACTGACCTGAGGTAGCCAGCTGCTGCAGTGGCTCCAGCGCCTCGGGCCGCCATTGGCCAGCGAAGCCCCCATCGGCCAGGGCGAGCAGCAGCGGCGCCGGGTCGAGCTCGAGGCCGCGCCATTGCAGGCGCAGGCCACGGTCTGCGGCGGCTTCGAGCAGGGCGGCACTGTTGCTGCCCGTGCCCACGCACACATCGACGACCACAACCGTGGTGCCAGGAGCAAAGCGGTTCAGTTCGGCAGGGCACACAAACGTGTCGCGGGCCTCGCGGGCCGCACCAGCAGCGCTGTGAAAGGCCTCGCCAAAGCGGCTGCTGTACAGGCTGAAGCTGCCGTCGGCTGTGATGCGAGGGCTCAGCTCGGAGGCTGATGGCTGGGGCAAAGCCGGCTCAGGACCGCAGGCGGGCGAGGTCATCCCAGAAGCCGGGGTAGGAGACGGCCGCCGCCTCGGGCCGGCTGATGGTGGTTGTGCCACTGGCCACCAGCGACGCCACCGCCAGGCTCATGGCGACGCGGTGATCGGTCTCGCTGTCGACCTCAGCACCATGCAGCGGTGTGGGGCCGGAGATGGTCATGCCGTCGTCGAACTCCTCAATGCGAGCGCCCATGGCCCCCAGCTGACGGGCCATCACGGCCAAGCGGTCGGTCTCCTTGACCCGCAGCTCCTCGGCACCGCTGATGCGGCTGATGCCGTCGGCGCAACAGGCGGCCACCGCCAGCACCGGGATCTCGTCAACCAGGCGAGGCATGATCTCGGCGCCAATCTCAAAGGCCTGCAGGGGCCCGTGGCTCACCTGCAGATCACCGACGGGCTCACCGGCCACATCGCGCTCGTTGAGCACGCTGATGCGGGCACCCATCTGCTCGAGCACCTCGAGGATGCCGGTGCGGCTGGGGTTGAGGCCGACGTTTTCAACCGTGAGCGATGCGCCGGGAGTGATGGCACCGGCCACCAGCCAAAAGGCTGCGCTGCTGATGTCGCCCGGCACGATCACGCTTTGACCGCGCAGGCTGTTGCCGGGTCGCACCGTCACCTCGGTGTTGCCTGGGCCGCCCACCACGAGATCGGCGCCAAAGGCCCGCAGCATGCGCTCGCTGTGGTCTCGGCTCTGCACCGGCTCGATCACCGTCGTGGGCCCCTGGGCCGTGAGCGCCGCCAGCAGGATGGCGCTCTTGACCTGGGCCGATGCCACCGGCGTGTGGATCGTGGTGCCCACCAGCGCCTGACCCAACACCGCCAACGGAGCAAAGTTGCCGTCCTTGCGGCCATGGATCACAGCGCCCATCTGCGAGAGAGGGCCTCCCACACGGCGCATGGGCCGGCCCCGCAGCGAGCTGTCGCCAGTGAGCACAAAGTGGCGTCCCACCCGGCCCGCCAGCAGGCCGAGCATGAGCCGCATGGTGGTGCCCGAATTGCCGCAATCGAGCACATCGCCCGGCTCGGCAAAGCCATCGAGCCCCACCCCCTGCACGGTGACGGATTCCCCAGCGCGGATGGGCGAGACGTCGACGCCCATGGCCCGCAGGCAGGCAGCGGTGCTCAGGGGATCTTCGGCGGGTAGCAGGCCGTCGATGGTGGTGGTGCCCTGGGCGATGGCGCCGAACAGCAGGGCCCGGTGCGAGATTGACTTATCGCCCGGCACCCGCACGCTGCCCCCCAGGCTGCCGCCGCCGCGCAGGGTCAGGGGTTCAGAAACCGCAGCAGAGGTGGACAAGCGCGCTCATCGGATGCTGAGCGATCCTATGGAGCCCCCTGGGCATGCCAGTGGCAGAGGGGGCCCTGACCGGCGCCGATGGCCAAGGCCGTCCGCAGCCCGCCCTCCACATAACGCTTGGCTGCCACCACAGCCTCGGCCAGCGGCAATCCCCGGGCCCTGCCCGCCGTGATGGCCGCGCCCAGGGTGCAGCCGCTGCCATGGGTGTGGGGGGTGTCGATGGGGTCATGGGCAAGCCATTGGCCGGCACCACCGGGCTGCAGCAGGTAGTCGCGACCGCGCAGCGCAGGAAGCCCGCCCCCCTTGATCAACACGCCAGCCGGACCGAGCTCCAGCAGCCGCTCGGCCGCGCGCTCCACATCGGTCTCGGTCTCGATGGCCACGCCAGCCAGCAGCCGCGCTTCGTGGATGTTGGGGGTGAGCAGCTCGGCCAGGGGCAGCAGCAGGCGGTAGGCGTCGATGGCAGTGGGCTCCAGCAGCACCGCACCGGTGCGCGACACCATCACCGGATCGATCAGCCGCGGCAGGGCCAGGGTCGCCAAGGCCTCGGCCGTCGCTTCAATCAAACCGCGGTTGAGCAGCATGCCGGTCTTGAGCGCTGCCACCGGCAAATCGCTGGTCACGGCTGCGATCTGGGCCGTCAGCGCCGCAGGCTCCAGGGCGTCGACACGGCTGACGCCACAGGTGTTCTGCGCTGTGATGCAGGTGATGGCGCTGCAGCCATGCACCTGCAGCGCCATAAAGGTCTTGAGATCGGCCTGAATGCCGGCACCACCACCGGAGTCACTGCCGCCAATGGTGAGGGC